>JAOUMO010000052.1 GCA_029881425.1 Gammaproteobacteria bacterium | reverse complement strand
AGCTGTAGGCTTCTACAGCATGTCAAACCTTACCCTGATTAACCGTCACCTGAATATTATTTCAGGCGATTACCAGACAAAAATTTTTCTTACCGCAACCATGCGTCGCGCTGCAGGCCAAAGAACCGTTAACCTGTTACACATGATTGTTCTCGATGACCCATTTGAACAGGACAGCGAATGGATAAAATTTAATAGTAATGGTGCGGAATTTGCTAATGCAAGACTTACTTTACTCGAGATGTCATTTGACAATATTGAGCAAAGCCTGCTTAACAGGCAAAGACGTATAACACAACAAAATTCAGAGATCCAGAAACAGGTTGCCGAACTGGCATTGAATAATAAAAAAGATGAAGCAACCAAACTGCTTAGAAGCAAGGCTATCCCTCTACAGACACAGGTATTTAAAATACTAAATGACCTTTATTATCATTATGAAAACACCTTAAAACTAAAGAAAAGGGATTCAGAACACTCGTATAGGCGAATTAGCATCATTAACTGGATCATAGGTTCCATAGCGTTGATTATAGGCATATTCATTTCAGTACTAACTGTCAGGAATGTCTCTAAAACAAGGGCCCGGTTAATCAAAAACCAGCAACAACTACAACTAAGCCAGCAACAACTTGAAATGGCACTGGAGGCAACAAGCGACGGCTTATGGGACTGGGATATAAGCAACAACACTATCTACTACAGTCCGCAATGGCTGCGCATGCTGGAATACACCAACACCGACATCGATAACAACTTTTTTTTCTGGGAGCAACTTATTCATCCCGATGATAAAGAACGGATTAATCAATGTTTACGGGACAACCTGGATGCAAAAAAAGATTCATATTCGAATGAGTACAGGATCAGGAAGGCCAATGGTGACTGGCTATGGATAATGGACAGGGGCAAGGTAACATTACGCGATGATAATAACAGGCCTCTACGTGCGGTTGGTATCCACACTGATATATCACAACGCAAACAAATGGAAAATGATCTTGAAAACAAACAACGATTCGTTAACGCTGTTTTAAATGACCTGCAAACATCCATCGCCATACTGGACAACAAGGGCATTATCACGTTCATCAATGACTCACCACTAAATGATATTGGCCTAAACGAAGACCTCATAGGACAACAATTTTCTGATTGCCCACTATGGTCCAGTAATACGACAACACAAAAGCAGGTAGAGAAACAGATACAGGATGCCTGCAATGGCATTAGCAGTATAGACGATATAAAAATTCACTCTACGTGGGGAAACATCTGGATAAACATCGCCATACACCCTGTATTTGATAAGCAGGGCAGTGTTGAATACCTTATACCTGAAATTCGTGATATCACTGACCGGATAGATGCCGAGGAGGCATTGAGACGCTCACAGAAGATGGAGGCTATAGGCCAGTTATCGGGTGGTATTGCGCATGACTTCAATAACCAGCTGGGTATTGTTATTGGTTATCTTGATATGCTTTCTGATTACCGGAACAACCCACCTGAAACTATAACAAAATGGCTTAATTCAGCCTACAGTGCAAGCTTGCGCTGCATCGACCTGACGCGGCAATTACTCACATTTTCCAGGCACCAGTCTACCGACCAGACACTAACAAATATCAATGAATCCATTGATAACATGAACACCTTAATTTCTCGTTCGGTAACACCTGAAATCAATGTCCAGTATTTACTGGCCGATCACCTGTGGGATACAGTACTAAATCAGGGCGAACTCCAGGACGCAATACTTAACCTGATCATTAATGCACGCGATGCAATGCCAGATGGTGGCCAGCTATCTATTCAAAGCAAGAATATTCACCTGGACACTGGCCACTCCAGTTATGAGCCGCACATTAAAGTTGGTGACTATATAGAGCTCATTGTAAGCGATAGCGGCTCTGGCATATCAAAACAGGATCTCGAACATATCTTTGAACCTTTCTTTTCCACCAAGCCAGCCGGCCAGGGAACTGGCCTTGGCCTGGCCATGATCTATGCCTTTGTAAAACGGAGTAAAGGCTATATCAATGTGATTTCCGATAAAAATAAGGGCACTGCATTCCACCTTTACTTCCCGAGAGAAACAGACAATATCAGTACGAAAATCTCCACCACACAGCAGGAGGAACTACCTGTTGGCACTGAAACGATCCTTATAGTCGATGACGAACCCGAGCTTACCAGGCTTGCTAGCAGATATCTCAAAGGGCTTGGCTACAAAATACTCGAGGCAATCGATTCAGCGAGTGCAATACAGATACTTGAAACACACAAGGATATAGATCTGATATTCAGTGACATTGTCATGCCAGGTGAAGTCAATGGCTATCAACTGGTTACAATAGCACAGGAACTTCAGCCAGGTATAAAAGCCTTACTGACTTCCGGCTTTAATGAACACACAAGGAACGTCGATAAAATAAAACAACTTAATAATACTTTATTAGCAAAGCCATACTTTAAGGCAGATCTAGCCAAAGCAATAAGAAACGCACTTGATAATTGAAATTAAAAAAGATGTAGCTAGCAGATAAATCTTTTGCAGGGATTGCTATTTGCTAACTACATCAAGGGCTATGAAAAAACATGACAGCAGGGTTTGCATATACAAACCCTGCTTAAAGAAAAACTCAGGCAACCTTGATCTGGTCACGACCGCCTTCTTTGGCACTGTACAGGGCATCATCTGCACGATTAAAGATGGATTCAGGTGTATCTGTACGGTTCAAACAGGCAAGACCAATGCTTACCGATACGGATATTTCATGCTGCTGATAAACCACCTTTTCCTGCCGGATAGTTTCCAGCATTCTATCGGCGATAACGTGGGACGTTTCGCAGTCTGAATTACTCAGGAACACAACAAATTCTTCACCACCATAACGGAACAACATGTCAGAAGTACGAATACTCTGTTTAATTTTATCCGCAACGATTTTTAAAACTTCATCACCTGCACTATGACCGTAGTTATCATTCACCTTCTTAAAGTGGTCAATATCAATCACCATCACCGAAAAATTATTGGCATGACGCTGTGCCAGGCTAACTTCACGATCTAGCGCCTGGTCAAAAGTAGATCGATTTTTCACGCCGGTTAAGGCATCGCTATGTGCCAGTAGTGAGGCCTGGAGGTAAAGCACTGCATTACGCAAGGGGTAAAGCAAACTGCATAACATATTTTCCAGCAGCACTAACTCCGACTCTGCAAACTTGCGGCCGCGAAAAACATTAATCTGTCCCAGTTTATGATTTTCAATATTTAATGCATAGGAACAGGTATGCCCCTTCTCACGTCCCTGCACCAGTTCAATGTCATGCTCAGGTAACTCATATCTGAAACCATCAAACATAAAATGCGAATGTATGTATTCCATGAACTGGTTAATAATCCAGTCCACTTCCAGTGACATCTGCAAACGCATAGAGAGATCCAGTAGCACCTGTTGATTTAGCGCTGCTCCGGTCTTCTTCGCCCTGGATTTCTGCTCATGGGCATGAAATATACCCCTGACCTCTTTCCTGTCTTTGATCATTTCAATGGTTGAGATCTGACTCTGCATTGTGATTCATCCGATTTAGTATTAATCACAGAGCTTGCTATATTCATGCCAACTTATATATTCATTCTAAAACAAGGACTTATAATCACTTATTAAGATGATTGCCAATATTTTGCCGGCATACGGTTGCCGCAATCAGGGGTTAAAGTGTGATGGATGACAAAAAAATGACGTACTGGATGGGGTATCCGTTTATATGGCGTGCTTAAAGATGAATGAGTGAGATAAGGAATGTTTGAAATATTTATGCGGGTGATTACTCTTTTGGGATACCGTTTCACTCACTGGCGAAATAGCACCCAAACAAACAACGCCTAAAAACATCAACACGCCACTACTCCCCCAACAAACAGCCACCCAGCGAACCCGGTAGACATTGCGCCCCATTCACCCAGATAGCATGATCAAAGCGCACATTCTCCAGCCTGGTTGATTGAAGATTCGCACCTTCAAGTTCGGCATAGGACAAATTCGCACCCTGTAAATTGGCGCCCTGCAAATTGGCCTGGCGCAGATTAGCCCCTACGAGGGCAGCACCCTGTAGTGATGCCTGCTGTAAATCTGCCTGCGACAGATTGGCATAAGACAGTTCCGCGTTATCCAGCTTACTGCCATTAAAACTCGCAGCCTCGAAACGGGTACTTTTAAATTGTGATGCAGTCAAATCCATATTGGCAAGTTTTACACCCTGTTTGTTACAGGATGACCAGTTAACACCGGCAATGGCGGTTGCAGAACAGTCGGCACCAATTTGCTGTGAGGGCGGTTGCAGCACAACCGCGGTAATCATGATGATGACAAACACGAGCAGGGCAATTGAAATGGTCTGTTTATTGATGATGGGTTTGTTGTGGTATTTTTTTAAAATATCATCGCGCAACTGGCGATGTAGTTTTATGATCTGGTCCTCGTCTACCCTGCGCTCATCGCCAGGTTCTGTGGCGGCTTTTGCCCGTGCGGCACGTTCATCTTCACGCACCCTGGCCAGCATTAATGCCTTGGCACCCTCCGGGGTATGGGCTTCACGTACCACATCCGGCACCAGTGCATTGTATTCTTTCACTGCAACCCAGTGCTCCTGGTCCTGTGAGACTTCAGTGTCGAGGGTGATACGACCCAGGATAAGCGAACTACTGATGGTGCGATTGGGGAATGGCCCAAGGATTTTATCGGCCTTTTTGACATACCAGCGGCCTTTATTATTATGTGTAGAAGCCATGTTGCTACTCTATAGATTATTTATGGACATTTAAAAACTAAAAACCATCAAGCCTGTCAATCAGGAATGACCGTGTCTATTCTGTCCATGAATGTTATTAAACCCTGTTTAATCTAGTGAGTGTAGCAATTCCAGCACACTATGGCTGTAATTTGGTCACCCCACCCATATAGGGCTGCAGGACCTCAGGCACCAGGATACTGCCATCAGCCTGCTGGTAATTTTCCAGCACCGCGACCAGGGTACGGCCTATGGCCAGGCCTGAACCATTGATAGTATGTAACAGTTCCGGCTTACCGGTTTCCGGGTTACGCCAGCGTGCACTCATGCGACGCGCCTGGAAGTCGAGGAAATTACTGCAGGATGAAATCTCACGATAGGCCTGCTGGCCCGGTAACCAGACTTCAAGGTCATAGGTTTTTGCCGCAGAAAAACCGGTGTCACCGGCACAGAGAGTTAACAGGCGATAAGGCAGATTAAGTTTCTGCAAGACCTTTTCCGCATGACCGACAAGCTCTTCTAATGCAGCCCAGGAATCATCGGGTTTGACCAGCTGTACCATTTCGACTTTTTCAAACTGGTGCTGGCGAATCATGCCGCGCGTATCCTTGCCATAGGAACCGGCCTCGGAACGGAAACAGGGACTGTGGCAGGTGAAACGCTGTGGCATTTTATCGGCTTCGATTATGCTGTCGCGGGCGGTATTGGTGACCGGCACCTCGGCGGTGGGAATCAGGTAGTAACCGCTCTCGCCGGTTAAGCCAAATAAATCTTCTTCGAACTTGGGTAACTGGCCGGTGCCCTTGAGGCTATCGGCATTCACCATGTAGGGCACATAAATTTCCTGGTAACCGTGCTCCGAGGTATGCAAATCAAGCATAAACTGGATCAGTGCGCGGTGCAGCCGTGCCATCTCGCCACGCATCACGACAAATCGCGAACCGGTCAGTTTAGCGGCGGTTTCAAAATCCAGCCAGTCATTGGGGGCACCCAGTTCGACATGATCTTTGGCTTCAAAATCTAAACTAACTGGCTCACCCCAGCGACGCACTTCGATGTTATCGTCTTCACTCTTACCATCGGGTACCGAGGCATCGAGTATATTGGGCATGCCCATGAGAATGCTGTTAATGGATTGCTGCACCTCATCCAGTTGCGACTTGGCTGCAGTCAGTTCATCGCCAAGGTGGGCCACCGCATCCATCAGCGGCTGGACATCTTCACCGGCAGCCTTCGCCTTGCCTATGCCCCTGGATTTGGTATTGCGTTCGTTCTGCAATTCCTGTGTCTTTACCTGCAATTCTTTACGCTGGGCCTCCAGTGCATTAAAGGCATCAACATCCAGTAGATAATTGCGGCGTGCCAGTTGTTTGGCAACCTGGTCAATATCGTTTCTTAATAGTTTTGAATCTAGCATTGTTTTTTCTTTTTTAAATTGAATACTGGGGCGCAGGGAAAATTATTGATAATAAAAACCCGGTGTCTCCATGTCATTTTTTAAACCATCGATCGAGCCCACTGTGTCCCCGCATAGGCCGCAGCGATACACACTACCACATTCAGCAACACATTCAACAGGGCACGTTCCAGCAGTCCCTGCTCGATCAAGTCGAGGGTGTCCCATGAAAAGGTCGAGAAGGTGGTCAGTGCACCGAGCACACCGACGACCAGTCCCAGGCGTATTTCGTGGGGCACATCAAATTTCTCGACCAGTAAAATGGACAGCAGGCCAATCGCAAAAGAACCGATGACATTCACCACCAGGGTGCCATAGGGAAAGGCGCGGCCAAACCCATTATAAATACCCGATGAGATACCGTAACGCAGTACCGCACCGAGCGCGCCACCCATGGCGATGAAGAGCAGGTTCTTCATGAATTATGCAGCAACGATGGGAATGACCTTGTCAGCCACTGCCTTGTATTCCGCAATTTCATGGAAATTGAGGTAGCGGTAAATCTCGGCCGACATGGGCTCGATACCTTTTACCTTATCCATGTATTCGGCAACACTGGGCAGGTGACCCAGGATCGCGGCCACGGCACTCAATTCAGCCGAGGCCAGGTAGACATCGGCACCGTTGCCCAGACGATTCGGGAAGTTACGGGTAGAGGTCGAGACCACGGTCGAATTATCGGCGACACGGGCCTGGTTACCCATGCACAGTGAACAACCTGGCATCTCGGTACGTGCCCCGGCCTTGCCGAAGGTGCTGTAATAGCCTTCTTCGATTAACTGGCGTTCGTCCATTTTCGTTGGCGGTGCAATCCACATGCGTGTCGGTATGTTGCTGATACCCTCCAGCACTTTACCCGCGGCACGGTAGTGACCGATATTGGTCATACAGGAGCCAATAAAAACCTCATCGATGTGAGTGCCGGCGACCTCAGACAGCAACTTCACATCATCCGGATCATTCGGACAGGCCAGGATGGGTTCCCTGATTTCATTCAGGTCGATCTCGATAATTTCGGCATATTCTGCATCGGCATCGGGCTCCAGTAACTGCGGATCCTTGAGCCAGTCTTCCATCGCCGTAATACGACGCTGCAGGGTACGCTGGTCTTCATAACCACTGGCGATCATCCACTTCAGCAGGGTGATATTGGATTGCAGGAATTCAATAATCGGTTCCTTGCCCAGGCGCACTGAACAGCCATTGGCAGAACGCTCCGCCGAGGCATCGGACAATTCAAATGCCTGCTCGACCTTGAGGTTCGGCAGGCCTTCAATTTCCAGCACACGACCATTGAAGACATTTTTCTTGCCCTTCTTCTCTACCGTGAGCAGGCCTTTCTGGATCGCCACATAGGGAATCGCGTTGACCAGGTCACGTAGCGTGATACCTGGTTGCATCTCACCCTTAAAACGTACCAGTACCGACTCGGGCATATCCAGTGGCATCACGCCCAGTGCCGCACCAAAGGCCACCAGGCCGGAACCCGCAGGGAAGCTGATGCCAATCGGGAAACGGGTATGGGAATCACCGCCGGTACCCACGGTATCCGGCAGGATCATGCGGTTCAGCCAGGAGTGGATGACACCATCGCCGGGGCGCAGTGCGACACCGGCACGGGTCTGCATAAAATCGGGCAGCTCATGTTGTAGCTTGATGTCCACCGGCTTGGGATAGGCCGCGGTATGGCAGAATGACTGCATCACCAGGTCAGCGGAGAAGCCGAGACAGGCCAGCTCTTTTAATTCATCACGGGTCATTGCACCGGTGGTGTCCTGTGAGCCCACGGTGGCCATTTTCGGCTCGCAGTAGGTACTGGGGCGTACACCGGCCACACCGCAGGCACGACCAACAATTTTCTGCGCCTGGGTAAAGCCCTTGCCACTGTCGGCGGGTATGACGGGCCTCAGGAAGACATCCGAGGCCGCCAGGCCCAGCTCGGTACGGGCACGGTCAGTCAGGCCACGGCCTATAATCAACGGGATACGGCCATTGGCACGCACTTCATCGGCCATGGTAGTAGGGCGCAAATCAAATTTACACAGCTCATCGCCCGCCTCGTTCAGGATCACGCCGTCTTTGGGGCGAATACGAATCACATCACCCATGTTCAGGCTGTTGACATCACATTCAATAGGTAGCGCACCGGAGTCTTCTGCAGTATTGAAAAAGATCGGCGCAATCTTGCCACCGAGGACAACACCACCCTCACGCTTGTTGGGCACGAAGGGAATATCATTGCCCATGTGCCAGAGCACGGAATTGATCGCTGATTTACGCGATGAACCGGTACCAACCACGTCGCCGACATAGGCCAGTGGATACCCCTTCTTTTTTAACTCTTCGATAGTCTGCAGTGGATTATCCATGGTGTTAATCAGCATGGATTTGGCGTGCAGCGGGATATCGGGGCGACTCCATGCCTCGGTAGCCGGCGACAGGTCGTCGGTATTGGTCTCGCCGGGTACCTTGAATACGGTCACGGTAATTTCATCCGCCAGTTCCGGCTTACTGCTAAACCACTCGGCATCGGCCCAGGACTGCACAATCTGTTTGGCAAAATCGTTGCTTTTGGCCTTCTCTGCCACATCGTGGAAGGCATCGTAAATTAGTAGCGTGTGGGACAGTGCCTTAACTGCTGTCGGTGCCGTCACCGCATCATCCAGCAATGTAATCAATGGCTGGATGTTATAACCACCGAGCATGGTGCCCAGTAGCTCCGTCGCATATTCACGGGAAATCAACGTACAGGTAGTGCCACCCTTGGCCACATCCGTGAGGAAGGCAGCTTTAACATAGGCCGCCTGGTCCACACCCGGCGGTACACGATTCACCAGCAGGTCCATGATGTAATCACTATCCTCACCGGCAGGTGATTTAATAATTTCAATCAAATCAGCAACCTGCTGTGCATCCAGGGGTAATGGTGGCAGGCCCTCGAGGGCGCGTTCTTCAACATGTTTACGGTAGGCTACGAGCACTGTTGATTCCTTAATCTCAGGTTAATTCGTCATTCCTGCATCGGCAGGGCTTCCCTTCACGTACGGACGGGCTGGATCGCGAGGCGTTACCCCTATGACGAAGTTTATAAATTAGCCGGCTATTATACATGCCAAACCCTTGAATTTCTTCTGCTTATTGGGGGAACTTCAGGATTAAACCGACAAAACAACCGGCTGGGGACAGCGATATAAAAAAAGCCCGCAGGAGCGGGCTTAGAAAGTACATAATCTCCCGGGGGGAGAGAATTATGCGTCTTTTTTCTTCATGTAATCGTCTACTGCTGCACTGATAGCGTCCTCTGCCAGTACCGAGCAGTGAACCTTTACCGGGGGCAGAGCCAGCTCATTGGCTATGTCCATGTTCTTGATCAGCTTCGCTTCATCCAGTGTTTTACCCTTCATCCATTCCGTCACCAGCGAACTGGAAGCAATGGCCGAACCACAACCGTAGGTTTTGAACACGGCGTTTTCAATAATACCGTCATCGCTCACCTGGATCTGCAGGCGCATCACATCGCCACAGGCCGGTGCACCGACCATGCCGGTGCCGACATTTTTTGCATCTTTATCAAGCGTACCGACATTACGGGGGTTCTCGTAATGGTCCATGACTTTTTCACTATAAGCCATTTCATTTCTCCTGTTACTTCAGTGCCCCTGATACCAAAGGCTCAGGGGCACTAAATATGTCAATTGTAGAATGTATCCGCGATATCAGGTAATTGAGCGCGCCTGCTGCTGTAATACTTCGGCCTGGCGACGAGCCAGGATAAAGCGTCCATTGATCTTGTCACGCTGGATGGCCAGCTCGTGAATACCGGGACGATTGGCAAACTGGTCAAGTGAGATACCGGAGAGGAACTCATATAAGCGATTACTTAGCTCCATCCAGAGATCGTGTGTGAGACAACGCTCACCACCCTGGCAGTTACCTTCCTTACTGCAGCGAGTGACATCCACTTTCTCATCCACAGCACTGATGATTTCAGCAATATTGATCTCGGAAGAGGGTCGTGACAGGCGATAACCGCCACCGGGGCCACGTACACCCTCGACCAGGCCGGCCTTACGTAATTTGGAAAACAACTGTTCCAGATAGGACAGGGAGATCCCCTGACACTGTGAAATATCTGCCAGGGTAACAGGGCCGGCATTATCATGTATTGCCAGATCCATCATTGCTGTAACACCGTAACGGCCTTTTGTTGATAGTCTCATAATTGCACCTGTTTAATTCCTGAGTAATTTAGTAGGAAATTATATTAACCCAGTAAAATAGTCAACAATTATTTGGTTACAATTTTGTCACGAAAAATAGGGGTTTTTGATAGTAGAAAATGTGTGGGTATTAAAGACTGCTTAAACAACAACTTAACCCAGCTCAGCCATCTCCCTGTGCATTTCATCCGGGTTGGCCATGTTGAGCTCAAGCAATCGCCTGAGGTGAGTAAGCCCTTCAAGGTCAATATTTTCCCAGCGCATGCCCCAGTGCGAGTCATTGGCATGGGTAATTTCAGCTTCCATATGGATGGTTGCACCCTCGCCCAGCACTAGCTCAATAATATAAAGCGAACCCATTTCCGGCGCCAGATCTGACGGTGGATCAATCAGCATACCCTTTAGAGAGATATCGAGCAGGATCGAACTCCACTGGTTGCCATCCTTCTCCATCAGGACTTCGGCAATGAAAGGGATACGTTGGTATTGGCGTCTTTCAGATTCTGAATGCGGCATGCTCACAGTAGCTCCTGTGGTGTATGAAATGCAATACCCTGAGTATAGACAGGTAACAGTCGGGAACAAGCTTAAATTATCATTTTTATGAGGTAGCCAGCCTACCCTAAAGCATCGCTGCCTCGATCAGGGTTTTGGTATAGTCATGGCCCGGTTGATTAAAGACCTGCTCGGTCAATCCCTGCTCAACAATCCGGCCCTGCTGCATCACCATAACCCGATGCGAGATGGCCCGGATGACTTTAAGATCATGACTAATAAACAGGTAACTCATGCCATAATTTTCCTGCAATTTAGCAAGCAGCTGCAGCACCTGCTTCTGCACCGAAACATCCAGTGCACTGGTCGGCTCATCCAGCAGGATTAATTTCGGCTCAAGCACGACCACGCGCGCAATCGCGATACGTTGTCGCTGACCACCAGAAAACTCGTGTGGGTAACGCCAGACAACAGCCTCATCCAGCCCTACTTCTTTAAGTACCTTAAAAATTCTTTGCTGGCGCTGCTGCTTTGTTAATCCGGGGTAATGCAGGCTCAGGCCCTCTTCGATAATCTGCCCTACCGTCATACGCGGCGAGAGGGATGAAAAGGGATCCTGGAATACCACCTGGAATTCTTTTCGCAACGGCCGTATTGCGGATACCGGAAGCTCATGCAGGGCGTGTCCCGAAAAATAGATTTCGCCGGTGGACTGTTCGAGTTTCAATAATGACATACCCAGGGTTGTTTTGCCCGAACCCGACTCACCGACTATGCCCAGGGTTTCACCCGGCATGAGCTGCAGGCTAACCTGGTCCACGGCCCTGACTTCATCAATCTTGCGTTTAAAAAATCCTTTGGTGACCGGGAAATAAACCCGTATGTCATTTGCCTCCAGCAGTGGCTCGCCCGACGTCTCTGCGCGAAGCCCAACCGGCTCTGGCTGTGCGCTTAGCAACTGCTGCGTGTATTCGTGTTGCGGATTATTAAATAAATCCTGGGTGTTTTTTTGCTCAACAATTTCACCCTGCCTCATCACACAAACGTATTCGGAATAATGCCTGACCAGGTTTAGGTCATGGGTAATCAGCAGGATCGACATATTAAATTCCTGCTGTATTTCCGCGAGTAGTTCAAGGATCTGTTTTTGAATAGTGACATCGAGCGCGGTTGTCGGCTCATCGGCAATCAATAATTTAGGCTCGCAGGCCAGGGCCATGGCAATCATCACACGCTGGCGCTGACCACCGGACAACATATGGGGAAAGCTGTCGATCTGCCGTTGTGGATCAGGAATACCGACACGATCAAGTAATTGAACGGCACGCTGCCTTGCCTGGGTTTTATCCACGGCCTGGTGCAACATAATACTTTCTACGATCTGCTGACCTACCGGAAAGACTGGATTTAATGAGGTCATGGGTTCCTGGAATATCATCGCAATATCCCGCCCACGCACCGCGCGAATATCGGCCTCGGCACAGGCCAGTAAATCATTACCCGCAAACATAATTTTACCGGATGCATAATCGGTTATGTTGGCATCATGCAGGCGCAACAGGGATAAGGCCGTTACAGATTTACCCGAACCGGATTCACCCACCAGTGCGATATTCTGCCCCGGCATAATATTAAAACTAATATTATTTACAGCCTCCACACGCTGCTGCTGCGATTTAAAATGCACACTGAGATTATCGATCTGGACCAGGGGTTTATTCATTACTAACCTTTTCTCGTGTCCATGGCTTCGCGTAGTGCTTCACCTATAAAGATCAGCAGCATCAGCGTACCCACCAGTACCATAAAGGTACTGATCGATAACCACCAGGCGGTAATATTTTCCTTACCCTGCGATAACAACTCGCCCAGGCTGGGTGTCGAGGGCGGCACGCCCAGCCCCAGGTAATCCAGGCTGGTGAGCGCGAGTATGGCACCGGAAATTCGGAAGGGTAAAAAGGTAATCACCGGTGTCAGGCTATTGGGTAACAAATGGCGAAACATAATGGCGCGATTATTCAAACCCAGTGCCCGCGCTGCCTTAACGTAATCCAGGTTACGCCCCCTGAGAAACTCGGCACGCACATAATCGG
>JAOUMO010000209.1 GCA_029881425.1 Gammaproteobacteria bacterium | reverse complement strand
GCGCAAAGACAAAAAGACTGGCAAAAAGATTCCTGCTAATTTCATCCAGGAAGTCAGCTGCGATCATAATGGCAATAACGTCTTAACGGCGCTATGGGGAACTGCAATTTCAAAAAACCCCTATCTGTCATTTAAATTCAAGGGTGCCAAATCCGGTGACACATTAAAAGTCAACTGGGTTGATAACCAGGGAAAAAGCGATTCTATTGAGGCCAAAATCAAATAATCACTTTTTACTTTGAAATTATTAACAAAAGGTACTAATCATGAATAAAATTGCAGTTATTGTATCTGCCGTTTGCATGCTACTAACACCACTGGTGGGTATAGCAGCAAACCCGGAACAAGACCTAAAAGATTTCCGTAGCTACTTTACGGATCGTTTTCCCGAAACCCCCCTCCATGATTTCATCAATGGCGTTTACTCTGTTGATAAAGCATCCCGTGAACAGTGGGAAGCTTTTGAAGAATTTCCTCCCTATGAAATTTATGTGGATAAGGGTGAAGCCCTGTTTAACAAAAGCTTCAAGAATGGCAAGTCACTTGCCAGTTGTTTCCCTGGCGTGAAAAATGGTGTTAAACAAAATTTTCCTTTTTTCGATACTAAACGCAATGAAGTAATAACCGTTGAACTGGCCATTAACGAGTGCCTGGAAAACAATGGCGAAGAGACTCTTAAATGGCAAAAAGGAAAAATGGCGCACTTATCGGCCTATATTGCCTATAAGTCCCGTGGCAAAAAAGGCAATGTGAAAATTGTTAACAGTGATGAGTCTATGCAATGGTATGAACGTGGTAAAAAACACTTCTACGCCAAGCGTGGCCAGTTAAATATGTCCTGTGCCGATTGCCATGTCAATAATGCAGGTAACCGTATTCGTGCTGACGTGTTAAGCCCTGCCCTGGGCCATACCTCTCACTTCCCCGTGTATCGTAATAAATGGTCGCTGGCGAGTAAGTCGGGTGATGGCATGGGCACACTACACCGCCGCTATGGTGGTTGTAACAAACAGGTACGTGCCAAGCCATTTAAACCACAAAGTGAAGAATACCGTGCTCTGGAGTATTTCCATACTTATATGAGTAATGGCCTGACCCTGAATGGTCCTGGTATTCGTAAATAAATTTACATAACCTGTAAATTGAAAAACCCGACCCATTGGTCGGGTTTTTTTATGGGCCGATATAAAGATTCCTGGACTATATTCTGGGCATAAAAAAAGCCTGGTCAAAAAAACCAGGCTTTTCGAGTATATGGTGGGCCGTCCGCGACTCGAACGCGGGACCATCGGATTAAAAGTCCGGTGCTCTACCAACTGAGCTAACGGCCCATTTATTGCTCATAAATGGCAAAAAGTTTCAAAGACTACCTGGTAGTAATACCTGATATGCCTGCAACAGAAAAGCTTAACTCCGCTGCGATTGAAGGCGCGTATAGTACCTGAATTCTGGAGAAAAACAAGTGAAAATCTGTAATATCAGGCCTGATAAATAGTAGGGTCTTTGATGCCCGCGTCAGCAAATCCTGCTGCCCTGATACGACAGGAATCACACTCACCACAGGCCCTGCCCTGATCATCTGCGGCATAACAGGATACCGTGAGGCCGTAATCGATGCCCTTTGCCAGCCCCAGCCTGATAATATCCGCCTTACTAAGATCGATTAGTGGCGTATGTATGGTCATCCTGTGGCCTTCAACACCAACCTTGGTTGCCAGGTTCGCCATGACCTCATAGGCCTTAATATAATCAGGGCGGCAATCAGGATAGCCCGAATAATCGACCGCATTGACGCCAATAAAGATATCATCGGCCTGCAGGATCTCTGCCCAGGCAAGGGCGAAGGACAGGAAAATTGTATTTCGTGCGGGCACATAGGTCACCGGGATGCCGACACTGGGACTCGTTGGCACATCAATATTACGATCGGTTAAGGCGGAGCCACCTAATACCCCCAGATCAAGGTGAAGCACCCTGTGCTCGTGTGCAGACATGGCAGCAGCCACACGCTGCGCCGCATGCAACTCTGCGCTGTGACGCTGACCATACTCGAAGCTCAGGGCATAACAGTCATAACCTTCAGACTGGGCACAGGCCAGGGTCGTAGCTGAATCTAGTCCACCTGAGAGCAGGATAACGGCTTTTTTACGCGTAGATGAAGACATAATCAAGAATAGAAGAAAATATAATTTAAAGGATTATTTACCGGGCTGATTATCCCATAAATATTTATGTAACTGTACCTGAAACCTGACGGCTAGCTGATCCTGCAAAATCCACTCGGCCAGTGAACGGGCCTCAATTGCCCCATGTACCGGTGAAAACAGTAACTCACAACGCTTAAGCAGGTCATATTGCTCTATTATCTGTTTTGCCCAGTCATAGTCCTGCCGATCACTAATAACAAACTTGATTTCGTCGCTGTCAGTCAGGTGCTCGATATTACTGTAAAGATTCTTATTGTCTTCGCCTGAACCTGGGGTTTTGATATCCATCACCCGTACTACACGTGTATCAACGGTGCTGATATCTATTGCACCACTGGTTTCGAGCGAGACACTGTAGCCCTCATCACATAAACGCTGCAGTAAGCCGACACAGGCCTTCTGCGCAAGGGGCTCGCCACCTGTCACACAGATATAACGACAGTTATAGAACTTTAGCTGCTCAAGGATCTGGTTAATGCTGTGCCATTCACCGCCACTAAAGGCATAACTGGTATCGCAGTACTGACAACGCAGCGGACAGCCTGTCAAACGTATAAAGACAGTAGGCAGGCCGACACGCGTCGATTCACCCTGTAGTGAATAAAAAATTTCAGTGAGTCGTAAACGTGTTTGATCATCAGACATGAGTCAGGCTACAGGCGGGATCAATACCCCGCCCCTTCAGAGGATAAATAAGGAGGGGTTAATTAACGGCCTTCACGTGTCATACGTTGCAGGCGCTCATCCGCTTTCCTGGCCACCGTTGTATTCGGATAACGGGTCTTTACAGCTTCCAGGGCGGTACGTGCCGAGGCCCAGTCATTCATTTCATAATAGGTATAACCCAGTTTAAGCTCTGCCCCCTGCACCTTATTACTGTCCGGAAACTTTGTCAGGATAGCCTGAAACTCATTTAATGCCGTTTTATAATCCCTGGATACATAATTGGCTTCAGCCAGCCAGTACTGCGCATTGGCGGTATACTTGCTTTCTGGGTAACTCGTCATAAATGCCCTGAAGGCTATAATAGCCTGCTGGTAACGCCCCTCTTTCAGGAGGTTAAACGCCTGTCCGTAAGCCAGCTTACCATCCTTGTCTATCGCCACATCAGGCACATCATCCGGCGCCGGCTGCGTCGAGTTTTTGGCCTGGGATACCGATACCGGGGGTGACACTGCCGATGAGGAACTACCTGCTGGTACAGCTGGCGCAACATTGGAAGAATAACCGCCTCCAGCACGGCCACCCGCCAAGATCA
>JAOUMO010000208.1 GCA_029881425.1 Gammaproteobacteria bacterium | reverse complement strand
ATTTATTTTTGGTGACTGTGGCTTTGATACAGGTTTGCCGGCATGGTTTGCTGTGGATCAATGGCTGCCATGGATGTTTCGAGTAGAGACTTCCTGTGGCTATACGCCGGAGCTCATGTTCGGCATTACCATGGCTGAGGCCCTGCTGGTTTTTTCAGGCGTCCTGCTGCTATTGAGTCTTGCTGTTGCCTGGGTATCGTTGGCAAGGCCAAAACATTAAGCCTGTTGTGTTTAATGTTTAATTAAAAGTAGAAGCAGTTGATAGGTGAATATGTGTAAATTATTAAGTGAATGGTCGCCCTCGGATGCGGCAATAGACCTGATTAAATTAAATGGCATAAATGACGAGCAGATAGCAAAGTCGCTTGCTTATTTAAGAACTAAAAGTGAACTCGATAATATTGATGATATTGACGGTTATGATAACTGGAGTTCATTTTTTATTATGTTTTGTGTAAAGGCAAATAAGAAGTCGGATGCCTGACGGGGTGATGGAAAATAGTCTTTGTTAAATAACCGCAGCTAATTTAATGTTAAGGAATCGTTAGGATTATGCCAGTTCAACAGCCAACACCAGGTTTGATATCGTTAACCTATATTATATATGGGCTGCATTTTTTTAGTGCGTTTACCGGTATTTTGTCCCCTGCCTTTGTATTGACCGCGTTCTTGACGGGTTGGCCATCTATTATCGCGGTGATAGTGAGTTACGTTAAGCGAGGTGATGCAGCGGGTACCTATCTGGAGTCGCATTTCTCCTGGCTTATTCGTACCTTCTGGTTTGCGCTGCTATGGTTGCTGCTGTCAATTGCTATTGCATTAACCTTTTTTGGTCTTCCACTGGCATTTTTCATGTTAATTGTCACGGGTGGCTGGGTCCTGTATCGTATTGCTCGAGGCGTGTTGCGTCTTATGGCCGAGCAGGCGATGCCGATGCCCGCGAGATGATGCGACTTAAATAATTAATGCCTATTATAATGCCTGATCATATAGGTGCCTGCGCTAATCAACTTGTAAGTTATGCAAAATCTTCCCATTAACCATGTTTTGCCCGGCATTAAAGATGCCCTGGCAAGGAATAATCGTGTTGTCTTACAGGCGCCGCCGGGTGCAGGTAAAACCACGGCAGTACCTGTTGCGCTGCTTGATCAGGCATGGCTTAAAAATAAACAGATAATAGTTCTCGAACCGCGCCGACTGGCTGCACGTAATGCGGCGGCCCGTATGGCCTTTTTATTAAATGAAAAGCCTGGCCAGACGGTAGGCTATCAAATACGCCAGGATAGTTGTTACAGCGAAGCGACAAAAATACTGGTCGTTACAGAAGGTATACTGACGCGCAGGTTACAGGCTGATCCTGAACAAAAAAATACAGCGCTGATTATATTTGATGAATTTCATGAACGAAGCCTGGATGCTGATTTGTCGCTTGCCCTGTGCTTGCAGAGCCAGCAGATACTGCGTGAGGACCTGAAAATCCTGGTGATGTCTGCGACTTTGAATACCCATGCCATTTCCGACCTGTTAGGCAATGCGCCTGTTATTCAAAGTGAAGGACGTAGTTATCCGGTTGAGATTAATTATCTCGATAAGCCGTTAAAACAAAGCGCAAGTGGCTATGAAAATAACCTGCTATTGATCACGCAGTTATCAAAGACAATCAAGCAGTTTATTAACGAGCGGCAGGGAAATTGCCTGGTGTTTTTGCCGGGTGTAAAACAGATTAACCAGTTGGCGAGCAAGCTCAGGCAACAGCTACCGGCTGAGACCGGCGATAATATTATAATTGCCCCTTTGCATGGAAGCTTGAGTAAGCAGCAACAGGACCAGGCTATTGCTGCGCCTGCAGATGGCATAAGAAAAATTGTCCTGGCGACGAATATCGCAGAGACGAGTTTAACAATTGAAGGCATTAGCTGCGTAGTTGATTCAGGACTGGAGCGCGTTTCACACTACAACCCCTCGTCGGCGATGAATGGCCTTAAGACACAGTTTATTTCGCTCGATTCCGCCGAGCAGCGTAGCGGTCGTGCAGGCCGACTAAGTGCAGGCATCTGTTACCGATTATGGACGGCGCAGCAGCAACAGCGGCTCATCAAGCATTCGGTTGCGGAGATCCTGCACAGCGACCTTTCGCCACTTGCACTGGAGCTTGCCAACTGGGGCGTGCAGCAGGTCAATGAGTTGCAGTGGATGGATCAGCCGCCCGCCAGTGCGATGGACCAGGGGCGTGCATTGCTGCAACAGCTAAAGGCCATCGATTTGCAGGGCAGGATCACGGCGCATGGTCGTGATATGTTGACGCTGGGTACGCACCCGAGACTGGCGCATATGATGTTGTCTGCTGTTGAGCTGGGGCAGGTCTATCATGCCTGCTTAATTGCCAGTATTCTTTCAGAAAAAGATATTTTTCTGGCCAGTGCAGATAAAAGTGCTGACATCCATGAGCGGCTGAATGTGTTGCAGCAGTCTGCTACGCCGTCGACTAAGCAACGACCGGATATTGATTATAACCAGTGTAAACGTATTATCCAGAATGCCAGTGATTATTTAAAGCGTATCCAGCGTTGTACAGATAAAAAGCGAACTATTGTGTCGCAATCTAAGGGTACTATCGATAGCCAGTATAGTGGTGTCCTGCTGGCCTATGCTTACCCGGACAGGATTGCCAAACAACGAAGTGAAAACGAGGCGAGGTATTTATTGAGCAGTGGTAAAGGTGCTGTAATCCCGCCACATCTGCAGCACCATCTTCACCAGTACCTGGTGATCGCAAATCTTGATGCTATGCAGGTGAATGCCAGACAAGGTGAGGCAAGTATATATCTGGCCGCTGAAATTTCAGGGCAGCAACTGGAAGAGTATTTTCCTGATTGTATAGAGGTCAAAGAAAATATTGAATGGAATGAGATGCTGCAACGTGTCGAGTCTAAAAAAACGGCGACCATTGGCAAAATAATCCTGAAACAAACCATAGTGAAGGCGGATGACAGGGAGGCAGTTCAGTCCTGCCTGTTGGGTGTGATTAAAAATAGTGGGCTGGATATTTTAAACTGGACACCGCAGGCGGTTAATCTCAGGCAGCGTGTGGAGTTTATAAATCATTATGTCCGGGTCAATAAGGCAATCAATAAACAGTACGCGGATATGGCGCTGCCAGATTTTTCCGATGCATCGCTGATAAATAGTCTGGAAGGCTGGTTAAAGCCAGGCCTGAGTGCCGAGACGAGTATCAAGCAGTGCCAGAAACTCGACCTGTATACATTGCTTAGAAACCAGTTGAGCTGGGAGCAGCAGCAATGGATAAATCAGCAGGCACCGGAAAAGATTCAGGTGCCCAGTGGTTCTGAAATCAGGATTGATTATAGTGATCCCACACAGGCGGTACTTGCTGTTCGTTTGCAGGAAGTATTTGGCCTGTATAAAACACCAACAGTGCTCAATGGTGATTCAGTATTAATGATGCATCTGCTCTCACCTG
>JAOUMO010000051.1 GCA_029881425.1 Gammaproteobacteria bacterium | reverse complement strand
ATCAATAAAGGCAGGCATCCAATAGGTGCCTGCCTTAACGGACTAGCATTAAAATAATACCAACCCGTTATTTTCCTGAGGTTAACAATATAATTAAAATAGACGCCTAACGATTAGCACTGTCACCTCATTATTCTAACTTGAATTGATACATCTCAATCAAAGCACAACAATAACTTTATTAACACACTCAAACCCCTTAATTTATTGACTAATTGATGATGATTATATAGCTTTATAGAGGAGGATGTTTACTTACATTATTTTAGCATTGGTATAAAGATGAACACCTCAGGTATTGCCTGTTAAAAAAGCAGGCCACTCACTATTTCACAAGCAATCCTTGTGAAAAGTTTTCAGGAAGTTCATGAATTTGTATTTCAGATATATACCCCCCTTAATTAGCTGATGCATGCACATCAACGAGCATAGGAATGCACGGGCATTATATAAATCTGGAATATTTTGAGTATACTTCAAGGAGAAGGAAATGAAGAGCCCCACCAGTATTTTATCAATTCTTTTTATTACATTATCACTTGCCAGCTGCGGCGGTGGCGGCGGTGGTGGCGAAAGCGACGCCAATGTAATAGCCACCACATACACTATTGGTGGCACGGTAACCGGCCTTAACGGCACCTTGTTACTGCAGAACAATGCTGGTGATGACATTACCATCACCTCGGATAGTAATTTTTTATTTAGTACTGCATTAAATGACACTGAAAGCTACAATGTTACAATCAAAACGCCACCCGAGGAACAGAGTTGTACAGTATCTAAAGGAACAGGCACGATTAACGGCGCCAATATCAGCAATATAACAATTGCATGTACTGACTTCGTATCACGCTATACATTTGCGCTTGATTATGCTGCTAAATCCATATTTACCTATGCCATGGATTCTGGCAGCGGCCGCATGAAATTTATTAGCAAGGCAGACATTACGGCTAGTCCCGATGCAATAACTATTGATTCACAAGGCAGTTATGCATATGTCGGCACGGGCTCTACTATTTATCAATTCAACATTGATGCAGGTGGCAACCTAACGGCCATGACCTCACCTACCGTAGCATCAGGTAGCTATCCAATATCAATCAGCCTGACCCCCTCGAAGCAGTTTGCATATGCAGCAAATTTTTCCAGTGCAAACATCTCACAATATACTATTGGCACTGATGGCAGCTTAACACCAATGGCAACTCCCACCGTTGCAGCGGGCACAAACCCCAGGGGTATTGCTGTTCATCCTTCAGGCAACTTTGCTTATGCCTGCAACGATGGAGACAACACTATCTCTCAATATAGTATTGCATTAAATGGTGAACTGACACCAATGACGTCAGCCACAGTTGCTACTGGAGCTAATCCCTACTCACTCGCCATCCATCCTTCAGGTAATTACCTCTATGTCGTCAACAGTACCGACAGGACGGTGACACGCTACGCAATAAATGGCAGTGATGGCCAGCTTAACTCAGCTGTTACGGTCTCTACCGGCACACTAGTGACCGGTAATCGTCCCTCAAACATTATCCTGGACCACACAGGCAGCTACGCCTATGTTACCAATGTATTTAGCAACAATGTTGGCCAATACACCATTAGTGTCACGGGAGAGCTAACACCTATGGCTGTACCAACGGTAGCTGCAGGCACCAGCCCTCAAGGCATTGCCATTGATGCCTCAGGTAAACATATCTACGTTGCCAATGTTGTTAGCAAAGACATAACCATGTACAGCATCACTGCAGATGGCAGCCTCGCAGCACTAACTGGTCAAACTATTACCACCACAGGCACTAGCAAACTAGCACTGTCTCGAGGCGCTGCAGTGACCGCCATTCCGACCTATGGCTATGTCGCTAATACGGGCGAATCGACAATCTCGCAATATACAATAGACGCAAGTGGTGAGCTTACATCTATGTTAAGCCCCACTGTATCTGCTGGAGCCGTTGTTGCAGCCGCTATTCATCCAACGGGTAAATACGCATATGCTGCATTGAATGGCTTCAATCAGGTAAAACAATTTAACATTGGGGCAGACGGCACGCTTACAGCAATGACGACAACACCGACTATCGCGGCTGGCTCAAACCCAAGATCAATTACTGTCGACTCGACAGGCAGATATGTTACTGTGGTAAATGAAAGTAGTAATGACATTTATCAATACGGCATTAATGCAGATGGTAGCCTTTGGACTATCCAGGCAGCTGTAGCTGCAGGCGCGACCCCCTTTTCGGTTGCCGTTCATCCATCTAGCAAGTTTGTATACGTAGCCAATTATACCGACAACAATATTTCACAATATAACCTGGCAGATAACGGTCCACTTACGGCCATGACATCAGCCACCATAAGTGCTGGCGCCAGCCCTAAATCCATTATGATTGACCCTTCCGGGCAATACGCTTACGCTGCAAATTCAGGTGACGCGACTGTTTCGCAATATACTGTTGCTACAGATGGCAGCCTCTCTGCAATGACAAGCCCAACGGTTAGCACAGGCTCAGGCCCTAGCGCCATTGGTATTGATCCTTCAGGCAAGTACGCTTACGTTGCAAACTCAAACGATGCCAATGTCTCTCAGTACACGATTGGAACAGATGGCGCATTAGTTGCCATGTCAACAGCTACCGTTAGTGCAGGCACCAGTCCTGATGCCTTAACAGTTGATACGTCTGGCCAATATGTCTACGTTACCAACTCTGGCAGTGCTACTGTTTCTCAATTTATCATTGGGGCAAATGGCGCACTCACACCATTGAGCACAGCCACAGCAGCCACGGGGACCGCCCCGGTTAATATCGTAACCACGGGCACCTGGCAATAACCCAATCATAGAAAACCAGCGACCCTAAATGGGTTTAATCAAACGGCACTGAGAGCCCTATCTTCTTACTTTGAAGTTATCGCTACCAGTGCCGGCTGTTTTTAAATCCTGTCACTTTTGATATTCTTTTAACACTAGACCTTTGGTAGTCTAAACTGTGATTTAGCCCCTGAAATGCTTACAGCATATAACCCAGACGGCATGGCACGATAATCTCAACGTGATTATCAAATATTCGAAGCAACACGACCAACCCCAATCATAAACACATCAAAGGCTGGCGACTTTATTTAAAACATCCTGTGCATGTCCATCAGCAGTGACGCCATATATAACATCAATTAGCCGCCCCTCTTTATCAATCACAAAAGTCGAGCGCACTATGCCCATTTTCTTTACACCATTTTTTTCTTTTTCCTGCCACACCCCATAAGCATCACATAGCTCGCCTGATGTATCCGCCAGCAAATCTACCTTGAGACCAAACTTGTCGATAAATGCCTGGTGACTCTCGCAGGAATCCTTACTGACACCCAGCACTACGGTATCGGCTTTTGCAAACTCACTGGCCAGCGCTGTAAATTGATTGGCCTCGATGGTGCAACCCGGTGTGTCATCTTTCGGATAAAAATACAACACCACGTTCTGCTTGTTACGATAATCAGACAAGCTGATGATTTCATTATGCTGATTAACGCTACTGAATAGCGGTGCCGCCTGATTCTTTTCTAACATATAGCCTCCTGGGTAATTAAGCAAAGATAATAACACCCGCTCACGGCTTATAAACACGTTATTTCCAGGCTTATTCAAAGCGGCCAGATTCGATAATATTAGATATAACCTGCTCCTGGACCGACTATTGAGCTCGACTTACTTTTTACCAGGCAGACCCATGATAAATAACAATGAAAAATAACATTAAGTTTACTATTCTTAAATGTAGTCATTGATAGCCTCATCCTTTAAACCCGATCAATGCCAGCCAACAGGAGCACAGCCTTTGAAAGAGTTAATGTGGGACACCTCTCTCAGTGTCCAGATCCAGGAAATTGATGATGATCATCGCAAACTTGTAGAACTATTAAATATTCTCAATCGCTCTGTAACGGATGGAGACGCCATAGACTATATTGAGGCAGTGATCGACGAACTGCTAAGTTGCAGCATCTGGCACTTCAGGCACGAGGAGCGATTGATGCTAAAGCACGGGTATGAAGGCCTGTTAGAGCACAAGGCTGAACACCAGGAATTAATTGAAAGCCTGACGGATCTACAGCAGGCGGTACTGCAGAAAACCAAAATACTCACGAGTGAGGACATCGAGTTCCTGGAGCACTGGTTAACCGGCCATATCTTCGGCAGCGATATGGAAATGGCGAGCTTTCTTGGTGAGATAATGTAGTGGCATATCCTAAACATGTCCGCTGATATATGCCTCACCACACACGGCACATCGATCAGCCCCCTCTAACCATCAGCTGCCGATGCTCCGTATTTAATTGCGAAGAGCAATCATCGATTAGATTCGGCAGCGCCACCCTTGTGATCAACCATGTTTCCAGACTATTAATATAGCACCGGAAAAGATCAGGGCACCACCCAGTAGCACTGTCCAGTCCAGATGGTTTTCTCTATAGAGCAGCCAGGCGATTATGGCGATAAAGACGGGATAGGTAATATCTAACAACGCCGCAACTGTTGCATTAGGGCTTAACTGCATTGCAATATATAATAAATTTGCAGCAATAATAGCGGTAAAAATTAAAACAATAACCGATAGTCTAATATCATTACCCGAATGCCAAAGCGTAACCAGGTTTGTCAATATTTTCTGGTGAATCACAGGCAATAACAGCAGCATTGAAATACTGGTGATCACAAAAATTGTCAACGGCGTGTAAATATCTTTTGGCAAGACACTGGATACCTTAACCACCAGATTAAAATGCAAGCCCCAAAGCACCGCTGCAATAATTGAAAAAACCCACCATGGCCAGGCGAACATTCAAGCCTCCTTATCACCGCATTACGTTATCTTAATGCCTAAAAACAGAGTATAACTCTTAGAACAAAATCGTTTCGTCAACTCAAATTCACGCCAGACTACTCCAGTATATAAGACGACCCATCCCATACCAGTTTCCTGTACTCACTGCAGGTCGTACAACGGTACCAGCGGACCTCATTATTCTTTAACTGCAGTACTGAAAAATCCTGGCTACTGCTCTTGTCGATAACATGCACCAGTCGGCCCTCTTCAAAAATCGCCAGGAATATACCTTTGCCCTGGTCCTTATCCCGGTAGACACCGACGCGTACCGCTTCATCTTCACCATTACCATTCAGGTCAATGACCTTACCGAAACTAAAGGGTGCCTCGATAAATGCCTGGTAATCCGCCTCCCCTATTTGTGCCTTTATGTCGCTATGGCTGATAAAACTCGCGTACACCCAGTCACTATTAAAATCATACGGCTCCAGGTTATCCAGTACCATCACGGCGGGCTCAAGTTTAATGGTTTGCCACCATGGCAGCTGTGCTTTAGCCCCTGCAGAACAGCCGACAGACACTGTGAGTAAAAATAGCGATGCTGCAATGTATGCACTGACTTTCATATTCTTCCCGTTCACGACTTATTAATTGATAGGGGCTTGAGTTTACATGGCTCTGGCGTGCTAGCAAACGCTGTAACCATACTATTTTTAAGATAAAACACCCTACTCTATTCGGGGTTGAATCGTTTTTTAATCCTTACTATATTAGTCAGGTATACGGGCATACCTAATAAACCAACTTCCCCCCAGGACTGTGTTTATGTTGCTGTTAGCCAGTGGTCGTGTTGTTGACATATCAACAGCGCGCTCCAAATATCATGCACTGAAACAACATGGCCCTGCAGCCAATGCAGGGCACAGGGCACTATATGGCCTGGTCGATATTATTTATCGCCTGCGTGATGATGATGGCGAGCCCAGGCGCGGCTGGACAGAATACGATTACATCTTCTCCGGTCACACGCTGGCCGACATTCACCAGGCCGATGACTGGAACGATGATGATATAGCCGAGCTGCAGCGCTGGGCCGCCCAGGATACCCAGAGAATACGTATCGAAACCGCGCGTCGTCGTCTGATCGATAGCCAGCAGCAGTTATCGGTCAAACACAACTTATCCGCCCAGTCCCTTTACAGCCTGTTACGCCAGCGTATCGAGGTGATGGCACTCAGCCGCGCTAGCGCTGGCCAGTGGCAGGCCACCCTACACAACATGCAACAGGCCGGTATTCGACAGGAAGAAATATCCTGGTCCGGTTTACCCAGGTTCCTGTCCCGCCAGGATGCAGGTACGATGCTCACAAAGCAGCACATCCTTGATGCCATTAATTTCGATAACATTCGCCTGGAATTAAGCACGGAACAGATCTGGGGCACAAACGGCGGCCTTAATTTTAAGGAAGTCGCCCAGCGCATGCCCCACCAGGTGGTGTACCGTGCCGCATTAAAACTCGACGCCAGTTGCCATTGCATATTGCGTTATGTCGATAACACCTTCAATTATCGTGTAGGCGTCATAAAGACCCTGGACCATGAACATCAGATGGCGATGAACAGGTTCTGGTTCGCCCTCGACCCCTATGGTCGAGCCATTAGCAATGACAGCAACCGGGGCCTGTATTTTGATAACAGTGACGCGGCAAAAAACGCAGCAAACAATCATGCGCGCCATACTATCGGCTTACGGAGTGGCTCCAAATTCCATACCCGATTCGACCATCTCACCCTGTACGGCGGCGACAATTATCGCGAATGGATTGTCAGCCTGCCTGACTACCCGCGCATCTTTTATGGCGCGCATTACATGGACCACAATGTACTGGCCCATATACGCACGACAACACGCCATGACAGCCAGGGCCGCAAGCTACTCTTCATAGAAGAAGTACAAAGCGACTGGCATCAACACGGGCATCTTCACGGTTATGACAATTCATGCTGGGGAAAAATTGCCAACGCACCCTTTAAAAAAGAATGGCCCGCGCTCGCCACCAAACTCATGTTAATCCGTGCCAGCCAGAACGGCTACGATGGTATCGCCTGGCCCGATGGCGATATCCAGGAAACGCGTTATAGCCAGGATCTAAATGCCATCAAGCGTCACTACGATGATGAAATCCCACGGGCATTAAACCGTCTCGGCAAGGCCTTTGACTGCCGCGTCGAAAGAACCGGCATAGAAACGCGCGACCCCTGGCTCAATCTTGTAAAAACAAAAAACAAGTGGCGCGTGTCTGACGGCCAGGGAAAATTTGAAACACGGAATAAATATGACAGCCGCGAAGAAGCCATGGCTGTCCTGCACCGTCACTGTAAAAGCATCCAGTTATCGGTGTCGGCATTTTTCATCAATGATAGTTTACGCCGGCAGATTGCGGAGCAGGGCCTGCCCCTGTTTGGTGAAACCAGTTTCATTAAAGATTAACAGGCGAGACCCCAAGCTATTTTCACCGGCTACACAATGCCCACAAGGCCTGCCGTTCGCTGGCGAGTAATTGTGCCGTACTAAAAAAAACACCGCGATGATTCATGAAGCTTGAATCCGCACGGTTCAAATCGAGCGGCTCTCCATGCACATCTGTGGAATCACAACCCAGCTCATTGAACAGCGCTGCCGTTGCCGCAAAATCCCACAGGCTGCCGCCACCATCTTCTGCTTTGGGACACTTAAGATAAACAGCGGGAAAATTTTCAAGCGCCCAGCAGGCATTCAGCACGGCACCATTACTTTCGCGAATGACCAGGCCATTTACACTGTAGCGGGGCGACAACGCATTTAGGGCGTCGCGTATCGGCGCGGCATAGGGCATAGCAAGAAAACCACGATCACACACCAGGGTTAAAGGTCGTCCCCCGGCAGCCGACAGGTCCAGTGACCAGGGCACGCCATTACGCATGGCGCCCTGGCCCCTGACTGCCGAATAAAGGCTTTGTGTTACCGGGTCATACACCACACCAATAACAGGCTCACCCGACTGGCTGACTAGCGCGATGGACACGGCGTAACCGGGAATAGATTCGGTGAAAGCCAGGGTGCCGTCCATGGGATCGACACACCAGAAATAATCCTTGTCTAGCCTCTCCCTGTCATCGGCACTCTCTTCGGTTAGCAGTGCCAGGTCATATTGCTCACAGCTGGGCTTAAGTATATTGACGATAAGCCGTTCGCTCAGCAGGTCCACTTCAGTAACCACCTGCGACGCAAAACTTTCACCACCCGCCTTATGGCGAACCTCGACCGACCTGTTTGCATAGCTCGTAATTAATTCACCCGCGTCCCTCGCGGCCGCTACGGCGTAGCCTGCCAGTACTGTCAAATCATCAGCTGATAGCCGCATCATAGCTCCAGAATGTATTTAGTTTTACCGCATCAATACATGGCCCCGGCCTTGAGCCATAGTGCCTGTCTCACATCGGCTTAAAAGGGCATGGGGTAATCACGCCTGATCTTCTTAATCTTTTCATTCACCTCTGCTGGCAGCTCAAGATGAATAGAATCGATATTATTTTTTAACTGCGTCATATTGGTCGCACCGATCAGTGTCGAACTAACAAACGGCTGGTTATTCACAAATGACAGCGCCATCTGGCAGGCATCCAGGTCGTACTCACTCGCCAAATCGACATAGGCCTTAACCGCCGCATCCGTCTGTGGATGGATACGATGCTCGGGGCGTGTCTCGATTGTTATACGCGCACCTGCCGGGCGTGCACCATTGAGGTACTTACCACTCAACATACCACGACAGAGTGGCGACCAGGCAAGCAAACCACAATCTTCATGTAATGCAATTTCACTCAGGTCAGGCTCGAAGTGGCGACAGATCAAAGAGTATTCATTCTGGATAGACGCCATGCGTGGTAAATTATTTTCCTCGGCCAGGCGCAACCATTTCATCATGCCCCACGCGGTCTCGTTAGATAAACCCAGGTGGCAAATCTTGCCGTCCTGGATTAATCCCTGCAGGGTCTGCAGCACCTCGAGAAAGTTATCCTGCTCGGCCTGCGCATCAAATTTTGGTGCATAGTCCCACACCTGTCCAAAGTGATAGGAGCCCCGGTTGGGCCAGTGCAGTTGATACAGGTCGATGTAATCGGTTTGCAAACGCTTGAGACTCGCCTCGACAGCGAGATGAATATTCTTTTTGTCGATGACATTCTTGCCATCCCTGACCCATGACAAACCCGGCCCGGTTATTTTTGATGCGAGGATAACCTTGTCGCGGTTTGATCGTGAAGCAAACCAGTTACCAATAATGGTTTCCGTGGCACCAAAGGTTTTTGCACTGGGGGGAATCGCGTACATCTCGGCGGTATCAAAAAAATTCACACCCTGCTCCAGCGCATAATCCATCTGCTCGAAACCTTCTGCCTGCGTATTCTGCAAACCCCAGGTCATAGTACCCAGACCAATGAGACTAATATCTAAACCTGTTCTACCTAATTTCCTGTATTTCATGAAGCACCCGAATTAAAATAATTGCTGGTTTGCGTAATGTTGCAATAAACACACCGTGATCGATCTCTGCCTGGACTAGTCCGTCCTCAATTTCCTTACAGGCATCTATTGTTTTATTTATTCAATTTCAACTTTATAGCCATCACCTTTTATGGTGATAATTTCCCCATCGGGCGCCCTTAACCTGGCCTTGTATACCTCTTTATCAAGTGTATAGGCTAGCAGCTTATGATTTATACCCGATGTCTTTAAGAGTTCTTCAAACTCGAGTTTTTCCGGAAATTTTCCGGTCATCATTAACTTCATCTCTATACGTTGATGCAGCATTCTAAAGTCGATCCTGCTCTGGGCAGACAGCACTGCACTCATGGCGCTACTGGTATTAACATGCTGGTCCAGCATCTGCTGGATTTGCCGGGTACGCTGAAAATCATGCTGGTTGTTTTTCAAGGCCATTTTATAAATACGGGTTATCCTGTCGAGGATAGCGTGCTGCTGTCCATCCTGAGAATACACCTGGAAATTTCTACCCAGGTCAATCGCCAGAGCCTGGGCCTCAAACATAGGCAGGGAATAATTCAGCTCGTCGAATATCAGACTGTTTAAATCAGCCGAAATAGATAACTTGATTGCACGCTCGAGGTTAATCTCGGCCTGCCTGTACTTTTTATGCAGCTTTAATTCCTGCGCCTCATCATATAGGCGCCTCGCCTCTGCATCATCACGCCCGGGCTGCGATTTATTTGATATGATTGTCTGGCCAATAAGCGCATTCTCGATTACATAATTCTGCTTAACATTAATTTGTGTATTGGGCTTATTATCTATTTTTTTATTTAACTGCCCCACCTCCTCTAGCACCTTGTCTATTTTAACGCCCTGCTTCTGGAGATCTTCTTTTTTTGCCAATTGCCCGTAATTACTATTAATAGACCTTAACTCACTCAGGATATATTCAAGCTTGGCTTCACTCCGTACAGGATTCTTATCCGCTTGCTGGATAATTTTATTATTAATACTAATTATCTGGTTTTCTAAGTAAGTAACTCGCGCCCGTTCATTATGGGAAACATCCTGATGAGTACCCGCTTCAGGATGTGACTCGAGTATTTCAACGATTTTCCTGCCCGCCATGGCCCCGGCCTGCTGAAACCGTTTATAGATACCGTCATAATATTGATTTTTTAATGATTCGGAATGAGTACTCGATATGGATACCCCACCTGCCTGCTGCAGGAGAATACTGACTGTTGCCGTCTCGGCCTTTTCTACCAGTTGAATGCTGATCTTAAGACGACCCATTTCCTGATCGGGCTGGGGCGTGGTAAAAAAGGCAAACTGCCTGGTTTTCGATATTTCCCCCAGGGCTGACTCGACTGCAGCAGACCGAATTTTATCTTCGGGTAATGGCTGCCACTCAGCCAGCTTAAAATCGGTCTCAATCACTACCGGCCTTATATCTGCCTGCAAATCAAAACATGCCAAACCAATTAACAGGACAAGATATAGATGGTTCTTAGATGTCAGCATCATTAACTTTCATCAACCTATAATGTTTATTTAAAATAACATCCTGTTATAAAAAAGAGGAAACGGCGAGTAGCTTAATCGCACTGTTGGCGCTGCCCCCTGATCCGTAATCCGGCATTCTAATTATGCGGGCCACACCGATAGCTAGTGCAGTATTTTTTACTAAGACAATGAATTAGCAAGTTTGCGCTTTATTTCCTGGGACAGCTCGCTATTCATCGGTGCCATCATATTACTCACGGTAACGAGCATCTCTTTTGCCGCCCCTTCTTTATACTCAGCGTCTTTTCTGTGAATATAAAACAGGTTATCCAGCGCCTCATTATACTGGTGCCTGGCAAGCTGACGGATAGATAAATCAAAACGCGCATCATTGTCATCCGCATTAGCAACTAACCTGTTTTGCAGGGCCTCAACAGTATCGAGTTTTACGGCAAGGGTAGCAAAGCCTAGCTGGCCATTTAAGGCCTTGCCCATTTCCGTTTCACGACTTGACTCGGGCAGGCGCGCGAACAGCGAACTGGCCTGCTCTATTTCATCTATATCGAGAAATATTTGCACCATATCCATCACCACTCGCGGATTGGATGGGTCGGTCTTAATCGCCTCGGTAAGCTGGAGTATCGCCGCCGGGGTATCACCAGCCAGGTGCTTCTGTTTCGCCTCTTCCCGCATTGCATCGGCCTGATGGAATACACCCAGATCTTTTAGTAAAGCCCGGGCTTCGGCCTCTTTTAATTCACCCACTTCGGTACGCAGCAACTTACCGTCTTTAAACACCAGTAAAGTCGGTACATTTTCAATGTTATGGGCCTTGCCCAACTCCGCCTGCTCATCGATATCGACCTTGGCAAAGATAAACTGTTCGGCAAACTCTTTGGCCAAAGCAGAAAACAGCAGGTCCATGGCCACACACGGGCCGGACCACACACCCATAAACTCAACAATTACGGGGATTTTATGAGAATTCAATAGAACAGCCTGATCAAAGCTTTTCTGGTTAACTTCAAAAACGAATATTTCTTTACTCACGTCAGATGCTCATCGCTGGATAAATAATATGCAAATTGTAGCATTAATCAGCCCCATATAGTCAAAGGTATATAATCAATGCCTGCGCCCTGACCCCAGTTACACCCGTATTTATTTAGCCAAAGCCAGCTTGCCATACTTTTTTTCCTGTCGAGCGTCCTGTTCCATTAGGCCCATTATTTTTCCAGCCATTAAAACCATCCACAACCCTGTGTATATTTTTGAAACCGACCTTTGCCAGCACATTAACCGCACTTGCTGCACGGGTACCTGTGGCACAAATGAGGACAATGGCATCAAAGCCCGACAGGCCCCTCACCAGTTACATATTCCGAACAAACATACTGATATAGTTTGGTGTTGCCTTCTGTGGATTTATCTCATTTAATCTCAGTTGTTCCAGCTGAAATATATTTTTATCTTTTATTAATGCAGCCAAACGTATTGCCAGCGCCTTTTCGGCCTGTTCAAATCTTATCTGGTTTTCATCAATCCGGTATCCGCTCCTTGCATTAACGGCTCTCGGTAGCAAACGTAACCTGATTCTATAATCGGGATACTCACTCGACAGCACATTAACAATCGCCTGCGCCCTGGGCCTGGCCTCGTTCATAATATCCTCAAGGTAAAAGACATCGATGGTCACCCGCTCTGTCACCGACTTACTCACTTCCTTGTCCAGGTATTCTCTATTTTTTACTTCGATGGCTTTCTGTTCTTTTATTACGATCTCATTCGTATTTGGCGAGGCGAGCAGCACGGTTATAAGCTTATCTTTAAAAAGGGGATCATCTGCCAGCAACTCATTCACCAATAAAAGAACAGCATTCTGCAACTTCGGGTCATTTTGTGATATAGCCGCCTTAACTTCCTGGTACATCTGGATCTTTAATGCGTTGGAGAACTCCCTTTCCCTTAGCTCGGAATCAATCCTGTCCACTGCATTCTTAATCTCGCTCGCCTCGATGGCTAGGTTGTCCTTAATTACCATAAAATACAAACCCAGCAAGCCACCGGCAATCGCAATCAATGGTGTGGAATAATACTTATTTAAATCTTCCAGGAATTTTTTCATTTATTTATATCCAGTTTATACTATCGTTTAACTATCCTTTGAATAGCCGGTGCCATGGGCTTATCCCGCGTCAAACTAATTTATTTTTATAATAGAAAACAACAAACCTGTATCGTCTGAAAAAGTGTCGAGCATGCCGCAGGCCTCACCCAGTACAACGCCATTAACCTGGCTCAAGCATCG
>JAOUMO010000050.1 GCA_029881425.1 Gammaproteobacteria bacterium | reverse complement strand
ACCATTTGGCGATGATGTTTACCCTAAATATAAAAAATGGTGTGACGAGTATTTTTATCTCAAACACCGTAATGAACCCCGTGGCATAGGCGGCCTGTTTTTTGATGATTTAAATGAATGGGGTTTCGACAAATGCTTCGGCTTTATGCAGAGTATCGGTAATCATTACCTGGATGCATATTTACCCATTGTCCAGAAACGCAAGCAGACAGGATTTGGTGAACGCGAAAGAGATTTTCAGTTATATCGTCGTGGTCGTTATGTAGAGTTTAATCTCGTCTTCGATCGTGGCACCTTATTTGGCCTGCAATCCGGTGGGCGCACCGAGTCCATATTGATGTCTATGCCGCCGCTGGTAAAGTGGCGGTACAACTGGCATCCCGAGCCGGGTAGTGCTGAAGCTGAATTGTATGATAAATATCTGGTGGCAAGGGACTGGCTCTAATTATTATACAGATTTGTACGGCACCCCATTGCAAATGCTTCATCGGCCAGCTATATTTTAAATATAGCCGCTATTTAATTTAGCTGGAGTCAGCGCCTGTCAAGGCCCATTATCCCCGTCATGATTGATTCAATAAAAAAATCCAATGTTGGCAACACTCCCTTAATGCCAGACAGGATTAGCAATGATCTATATAAAGAAAAAATACCCACGGATCTTATTGATGATCCTGAATACATATCCAAAATAATAAACCAGTTTATTCTCGACTCTGATGCCACAAATGTTGCTGTTGAAAAACAGGTGGCGACCGGGAAAATGTATAACCGTGAACATATAGTCGATGCGCTGACGCATATGCAGCTTAGTTATAAGCCTGAATATATACCCGGCCAGGAAATTAATGTAAATACAGACAGCTTTAAATCGGCTTTGATGAATAGCATGGCGAAACTGGATAATGTTTCCGTGCCAAAAACAATGAACCAGATCGATGGTAAGACAATCGAGTTCACTGAAATGTTATTTGGTGCCTTTCTGCGGGACAAAAACATTTCACATGTCATTAAAACATTGCTCCTGTCCCTGCAGATACCTATTATAAAAACAGCATTGCTTGATAAGAAGTTTTTTTACAATAAAAAGCATCCGGCGCGTCATGTACTCGATGCTATAGCTCATTTAGGTATAGGTATAGAAGACCAGGAAAATACAATATATAAGACTATGTCTTATATTATTGATCAGTTGCTTAAAGGTTTTACTAATAATTTGTCTATATTCAATACGGCGGCTGTTTCACTCGACCGGCTGACTGTAATAGAGAAAAATAAGCATGAAAAAACAGAGAAGCAGACGCAAGAACTAATAATGAAGGAGTATGCGCGCCAGTATGTTTTTTCTGAATTAAAGCGCTATACCAGAAATATTGAAATACCAAAACCATTGCAGGTGCTTATCCTGACCAACTGGTCAAGTCTTATGTTTAATCGTTTTGTAAGATTTGGAAAAGAGAGTATCGAGTGGCGTGAGTCAGTTGGGGTACTGCGCCTGTTGATGAAAACAATCAGGCCAGTGAGTAGTAAGGAAGAATGGCTTGCATTAAGAAGTATATATAAAGGTATAGTGAGCACGGTTCGTAGTTGTCTCGATGAGACCAGGCAGAACAAGGAGAAAATATTTGTAGCGGTCAGTAATCTTAATAATTTTTATTTAAAATCATTGAGAAACTCTGAATTTAGCGTGGAAAATGATGAAGAGGAAGAGACTGTTGATGTGAATATTCTCGAGTCTCTTTCTGATGATGATCAACTTGAAATATCTACTGATTTATCTGTGTCATCCAGGGGAGAAGGTATGCCTGCCAATACTATCCCCGATATACTGGAACCAGGCTCATGGTTCGAGGTCTTTTCTGATTATAGTCATCCCGTAAGGCGATTAAAGCTGTCGGTTGTGCTCGAAGACCAGTCTCGCCTGGTTTTTGTCGATTACATGGGTAACAAGGTTATCGAGAAGGATGTCGATATCTTTGTCATGGAGTTGAAGCATGATCAGTCGCGTTTAATTAATGATCATTCTATATTTGAATATGCGCTGAGCATGGTGATATTGACTATCGCTGCTCAAAGGTAGATATGCAGGATATAGATTAGTCGGCATCGGGCCAGTTGCGCTTGTCTGGCGTTTCATTATTGGGCAGTAACGGATCGTCATCGTCCATTAGCATTCGATTGGAGTCACCTTCCAGGTCATCGTATTGGCCTGTCTTAACGCTCCAGAAAAAAATAATTACACCGGCTAGTCCCAGTATAATCATAAGGGGTATAAGGCCGTATATTACATCCATTAGTTATCATCTCTATTTGTAAACAGGGTGCGGATACGCGATGCATTGGCAATTACTGCTAGTGAGCTTATCGGCATTGCGATGGCGGCGATTAGCGGGGTAACAAATGCAGCCATTGCCAGTGGTACCATTATAATATTATAGATGATGGAAATGCCTATGTTTTGACGAATGGTGTTTAATGTGCGATTCGATAATTGGGATGCCAGTAGTACATGCAGTAAATCGTCATTAATAAGAATGATATCTGCACTTTCCATTGATACGTCTGTGCCCGAACCCAGGGCGATACCTACGTCCGCTCGTGTTAGTGCTGGCGCGTCATTGATGCCATCACCAACCATGGCTACCGTATCACCTCTTTTTTGAATATCTTTAATTACCTGGTCCTTTTCATTGGGCAGGACTTCGGCAATAACATTCATTCCACCCAGTTCCTTAGCAATGCTTTCTGCCACTGATTGTCTATCACCACTTAGCAGGGTGAGCTGGTTGCCGGCATCTCGTAGTGCCTTTATCATCTGTGGCGCATCTTTGCGTAGCTGGTCAGCAATCGCGATAATACCGACTTCTCTATTATCTATGGCTATATGCACGCAGCTGATGCCGGTATCTTCAAGGCTTATTATTTCATCTTCAAATCTGCTACTGGGCTGTATTTCATTTTCTATTAGCCACTTGTGGGTGCCGATAACAACTGCCTGGTGGTTTATATAAGCCTTGACGCCATATCCGGCCTTGTTATTAAACTGGCTGATAGTATCTGTTTGTAGCTCGAGCGAGCGACTTTTGGCCTCGCTTATAATGGCACGTGCAATACTGTGTTCAGAAAACTGCTCAACTTCTGCAGCAAGTTTTAATAGCTCGTCCTCGTTATAATTGTTCGTGATTATCTTCTTTACGCGCATTTTTCCTTCAGTTAGCGTGCCGGTTTTATCAAAAACATAATGTTGTACATGTGCGAGGTGTTCGAGGACGGCGCCATTTTTTACCAGTATACCTGCACGTGCACCCAGGCCGGATGCAACTGAAATTGCCATAGGTGTTGCCAGTCCAAAGGCGCAGGGGCAGGTAATAATGAGTACTGCCGTTGATGCCAGCAGGGCAAGTTCAAAATCTGTCGGGTACCACCAGATGAAGGTAAATGTTGCGAGTAATAATGTGATGCTAACAAACCAGGGGACGATCCTGTCTGCAATACACTGTATAGGGGCCTTTGATGCCTGTGCCTCTTCGACCAGGCTGATAATTTTCCCCAGGGACGTGTTGCGTAATATGGCTTCGACCCTAACCTGCAGGCTGCTTTCAATATTAATAGTACCGGCAGACACAGGGTCACCTGTTGTTTTTCTCCTGGGTATGGATTCGCCGCTTAACATGGCTTCATCGATACTTGAGCTGCCATCGATAACGTGCCCATCTACCGGGATCTTGTCACCCGCCTTGATAATGACTATCTCATTGATCTTGATAGAACGTACAGGGACAATTTCTGGTTTTCCATCGCGTAGTACGGTTGCCACCCGTGGTTGAAGATCAAGCAATCGCTGTGTTGCATTTACTGCGTGACGTTTTGATTTTGCCTCAAGGAAGCGGCCAACCAAAATTACAAAAATAAAATTAACTACCGTATCAAAATAAACATGACCCAGCGGTGGTTGTAACAGGGTGACATAAACTGAGTAGGCATAGGTTGTTGTGGCGCCTATAGCTATGGGTAAATCCATTGTAAGATGAAGTTGTTTAAAGCCGGACCAGGCGCCTTTTAAAAATGGCCAGCCGGAATAGAGCAGGGTGGGTGTAGCAAGTGCAAATCCAATCCATTCGAACAAGGATTTAAATTCACCCTTGTCAGCACCGCTATATAATGCAATAGAGACCCACAATAAATTCATCATGGTGAAGCCGGCAAAGGCCATGCGTAGCAGTAGTGCACGGTTGTGTTTTTTTATACTGCCTTCAGCGGTTTCAGGATCAAATGGAATCGCGGCATAGCCAATATCGCCCAGCTTCTGGATGATTTCAGATAGTTTGATTTGCTGGTTGTTCCAGCGAACATGTAGACGCTTATTCGCAAGGTTTACTTTTATGTCGATAATGCCGTCGATTTTGCCCAGGCTGCGTTCAATCAGCCAGACACAGGCTGAGCAATGAATGCCCTCAACAAGCAGGTGTATGTCACGTGTGTCCCCTAGTGATTCTACGTATTCACTTTGTACTTCATCGAGATCATACAGGCTTGAGTCTTTAGGCGGCGGTGGTGGTGGTGCCAGTAACTGGCCATCAGGTGTGCGCTGGTAAAATCCTTCAAGGCCCGAGTCGTAGATGATTTTACAGACTGACTCGCAACCCAGGCAGCAAAATTTTCTTGGTTCGCCAGCAATTTCTGCGTTAAACGATGCCTTGACTGGAACGGGCAGGCCGCAATGAAAACAGCTATTGTCGGCGACAGGATCGGGTGTCATTCTATTGCTCAATCAGTAGCAACACTCGCACGGCGACTGAAGTCATAGTAGTCATCACCCCTGCTGATGCTGATGGTGATTTCCCATAGGCCCTTTAATGGAAATAGTGCATTGATTTCGTAAAGGCCAGGCAGGGTTTCAACCATGTCCAGTGTAAAGTCGGCACTGGCATCAGATGGTCTGTAGGCGGTAAATTTTACCTGGCTATTATCAAGTGGCGTACCTTTCTTGTCGGCCAGGTTAACGCGGTATAATTCTTTCTGGTTAATCTTTGGGCTGGTCGGGAAGTCGGCGCTATAGGTCCAGCCCAGTGCGTTACGTGCCTCCATTTTTTTTCTGATATTTTGCTCATGGTCACGACCACGTTCATAATAATCATCGGTAACCAGTCCCGGATTGGTGGTGTAGGCCAGGGTAATAAAAACAATATTTACGATTAAGACGATAGCGACCAGTGAAAGCCAGCCGATTACCCAGGGATTACGTAATGCTTTGGTGTTCGATTGTGAAATAAGTTTTTCTGACATGGGTGTATTGCCTTTTATTAAACGTAATAGCTGATTAAATTCTTGGGCCGTAGAACATGCTCATGTATTCGGTCATGTCATCGAATACCTCGAATGACTGGATACGGAAATTGACCGGTGTCCTGTCGCTGCCCAGGTTCTGCTTTGGTACCCGGATGTACACGGTAAAGTTACTTAAATGTCCCGCAGGTAACAGCATCTTTTCACGTACGCCATGTATTTCAAGACCCTTTGGCCCTTCAGCAACAATACTGATGTGCATGTCATGGTCGGTCTTGTTGAGGACTTTAAGCTGGTATTTGTTCTGTATCGCACCGCTGCTTAATTGTACAAACAGGGGCTGGCGTTCGTGTAGTACCTTTAGATCAAATGTACCCAGGTTGCTCAGGCCATAAATCAGGCCGCTAATCGCGAGTATCATTATGCCAAAATAAATCAGTACCCGTGGGCGCCTGATAAAGGGTACATGGGGCTTGCCCTGCATTTCATCCAGTGAGGCATAGCGGATGAGACCACGGGGGCGACCGATTTTATCCATTACCGTGTCGCAGGCATCCAGGCAGAGGCCGCAGGTGATACAGCCTTCCTGTTGTCCGTCACGTATATCGACACCGGTTGGACAGACGGCAAGGCACTGGTTACAGGATATGCAGTCGCCATTGCCTTCAATTGGTTGCCCTTTCTTTAGTTTGCCGCGTGGCTCACCGCGGTGGTAGTCGTAGGTGGGCAGGATCGTCTCAGTGTCGTACATGACACCCTGTATACGCGCGTAGGGGCAGAGCCAGAAGCAGGTCTGTTCACGCATAAACCCGGCCAGGATATAGGTACCGAGGGTAAAGGTAATGATGGTAATCCAGACCAGCATGCTGGCATCGAAATTGACAATATCGATCCATAACTGGTAAACGTCAACAAACCATGAGATGAAACCAATGCCGGTGAATACGCCTATACCGATCCATATTGTATGTTTAATCGCTTTTATGCGTAGTTTATGTAGATCCCAGGGGGCCTTTTCCAGTTTACGGCGTTGTGTTGGATTGCCTTCCAGTTTTTCTTCTATGAGGGTGAAGATATCGGTCCATACGGTCTGGAAACAGAAGTAACCGCAGAAGACACGACCGGACAGGGAGGTGATGGCCGCCAGTAGAATCGAAAAAAACAATAATACCATCGCCAGTAACCAGACATCCTGCGGCATGATGGTGATATCAAAGATATGGAATTTGCGGTTGGGGATATCGAGTAATACGGCCTGTCGATCACCCCAGCGTAAATAGGGCCCAATGAAGTAGAGCAACCAGATGGACATGGAAAACCATTTTAGCCTGCGAAACAGGCCCGGCACACGTTTGGCATGAATGGTTTCTCCACCCGTATTTACATGCCAGTGAATGGCTTCTGCATACAGCTCATCGACCTGATCCTGCTGTACCTGATTTGTCTGCTTATCCACCTGTTACTCCTGCAAATTACCTTTTGGTACTGAGCCTGAAAGTGGTTTTGTATGGCCCAGGATTAATAATCTGCGAAAAAAATTCATGACACTATAGCACATATTAGAGACATCTAATTGAAGAATAGTTAAACAGGAATGAGCTAAGGTCGAGGATAAAAAGGGGCGTGCGCCCCTTTTTAATTAATCTTCTGAATGTGTGGTATTCATCAATTTGATAATGCGAGTAATGAGAACTGCAAATACAATGATAGTACCCGTTACAGCAAGAATAGTTCCTACAACAACAGTATCCATTGTTTCTCCCAATTAAAATACCTGGGGCTATCGATAACAGCCCCAGTTGTTAAAGTGGTTTATTGACCACCACCCAGTTTGTGAACATAAACAGCCAGTTTCTTGATGTCTGTTTCACTCAGCTTGGTACCACCAAAGGCGGGCATTACCGCATCACGGGTATTGGTGTCAGATGCATCATTTACACCGTGCATGATAGTGTGCTTAACACTGTATGTCTGGTCAGCCGCAGCAAAGCGGTAGATGCCATCTGTCAGGTTAGCGGAGCCCAGGGGCGCCATACCTTTTCCATCAACACCATGACAGCCTACGCAGCCTTTTTCCATGTACAGGGGTTCGGTCACAACATTACCGGCAACGATTGATGCAGACAGTTTGTCGGCTTCTGCTTCAGATACCATGGCTTTGTGAGCAGGCATCATGCCTTTACGGCCCATGGTGATCGTCGTCTGGATATCAGTGACCGAGCCACCGTATAGCCAGTCATCATCTGCCAGTACAGGGTAGCTTGGGTTGCCCTGGCCACCAGCACCATGACAGGCTGAACAGTTGTCGCCAAAGAGTACCTTGGCTGAACGAACGACATAACTGGATAAAGACTCATCCGCCAGAATTTCAGCGGCTGTCATGCTTGCCAGTTTGGTCTCGTAAGGTGCGCGCACCTCTTCGATAGCCTTCAGGTCCTGCTTGTATTCGCCCAGTGAAGTCCAGCCCATGATGCCTTTAAAGTGTGTATTGATTAAGGGCCAGGATGGATATAGCAGGGTGTACACCAGGACAAATATCCAGCTCGCATGGAAACCTATACGCCACCAGGTTGGTGGATCGTTGAGTAGCTCACGCAGGTTATCGTCCCAGACATGGCCGGTGTTATTTTCACCGGGGAAGGGATTTTTATCATCACTCATTGTCTTGAGTCCTCTGATTCATTGTCATCATCCAATGGAATATGACGTTGAGATTCTAGTTTTTCTTTGTTCTTGGGATTAAACGTGTAGACATACGCCCATACCATCAGGAAGAACACGCCAACAGTAATGATGAGACCCGCCCAGTCATTCAGGGTCATGGCCGCCCAGTCGGTATGGAAGTAGTCAGACATGATTAACGGTAGTCCTTGGTGTCGTCGAACTTGACCATGGTGCCGAGTACCTGCAGGTAATCAACAACGGCCTGTAGCTCGTTTTTGCCTTCAACCTCAGAGGCCGATTCAATATCAGCATCCGTGTAAGGTACGCCCATCATGCGCATAACGCCCATTGTGGTTTTCATGCGTTCAACGTCCAGGGTGTTTTTCTCAAGCCATGGGTAGTTGGGCATGACTGATTCAGGTACCACATCGCGCGGTGCACGAAGGTGGCGTTTATGCCAGTCATCAGAGTATTTAGCACCAACACGTGCCAGGTCAGGACCTGTTCGTTTTGAGCCCCACTGGAACGGGTGGTCATACATTGACTCGGAAGCCAGTGAGTAATGACCATAACGTTCTTTTTCATCACGGAACGGACGAATCATCTGTGAATGGCAGAGGTAGCAGCCTTCACGGATATAGACTTCACGACCGGCCAGCTCCATCGCTGTATAGGGTCGTACGCCGTCACCAGCCTTCCACTCGCTCAGTGGCTGGCCGTCTTTACGCTGCCAGAGCACTTCAGAGTGCTGGTTGTGTTCCATGGTTTCATCCAGATAGAACAGAGGAATAATCTCTACAATACCACCAACGGACAGCAGTAAGGCAGTGACCAGGAACATAACGAAGATATTACGTTCGATCTTGTCCTGGAATTTAGTTGAATGGATTTGATCAGCCATTTTAATTATCTCCCCTTAAGCTGCTGCAGTTGCAGGGCTAGTGTTAGTAGCACTGGAAGCCTGACGAATAGTCATGATGACGTTATAAAGCATAACCGCGCCACCTAACCAGTAAATCAAACCACCAACCGCACGCATTGCATAGTAGGGGTGCATAGCTGCAACCGATTCAGCAAAGGTGTATGTCAAGGTACCGAATTCATCGTAGTCTCGCCACATCAGGCCCTGCATGATACCGGATACCCACATCGCGATGATGTAGATTACCGCACCGACTGTCGCCAGCCAGAAATGCAGGTTAACCAGTTTTGCAGAGAACATTTCAGTGTTCCACAGTTTCATCACCAGGTGATACAGCGCACCGGCTGCAACCATGGCGACCCAGCCGAGGGCACCTGAATGTACGTGACCAATGGTCCAGTCAGTGTAATGCGACAGTGCGTTAACGCTCTTCGCCGACATAACCGGGCCTTCGAATGTGGACATAGCGTAGAACGCCAGCGACACGATCAGGAAACGTAAAACATAGTCAGTACGTAGTTTGTCCCAGGCGCCGGATAGCGTCATCATACCGTTTACGGCACCACCCCATGAAGGAATGATCATCGCCAGGGAAACGGCAGCACCCAGTGAGCCTGTCCAGTCGGGCAGGGCGGTGTACTGTAGATGATGCGCACCTAACCATACATAACCAAAGGTCAGTGCCCAGAAATGGATAACAGACAGACGGTAAGAGAAGATCGGACGACCCGCCTGCTTGGGTACGAAGTAGTACATGATACCGAGGAAGCCAGCTGTCAGGTAGAAACCTACCGCATTATGGCCCCACCACCATTGGATCATCGCATCCTGTACACCCGAGAAGACCGAGTAGGACTTGAATGCGCTTACCGGGATTGCCAGGCTGTTCACCACGTGCAGGTAAGTGATCATGATGATCATCGACAGGAAGAACCAGTTCGATACATAGATGTGTGATGTCTTACGTGTGGCAATGGTCATGATAAAGTTCAGACCATAAGCCAGCCAGACAACCGCAATTGCGATATCGATGGGCCATTCCAGTTCGGCGTATTCTTTACCAGATGTCAGACCCAGTGGCAGGGTGATGACCGCTGAAACAATAATCAGGTTCCAGCCGATAAAGACGAACCATGCCAGTTTGTCGCTCCACAGGCGTACACCGCAGGTGCGTTGTACCGAGTAGAAGGAGGTTGCCATCAGGGCGCAGCCACCAAAGGCAAAAATAACGGCATTGGTATGTAAAGGACGCAGACGGCCAAATGATAATTCAGCAGTATCAAAGTTCAGTACCGGCCAGGCCAGCTGTGAAGCGATGAGTACACCCACGAGGGTGCCTACAACCAGGTAGATGACAGACGCAACGGTAAACCATTTAACGATGTCAAAGTTATACTTCTGATCAAGCGAAGCTTGCACGAGTATGTCTCCTCTTATTTTTATACGGGATACAGCAATATTGAGTATTAGTTAATTGCTCAAGCAAGCAATTATATAGACTAAGATTCAATATTTATCATTTTTTGAGCTGATTAAATCTTGTAAATCAATGATTTAGTCAGTCCAACACGATTGCTCTATAAATAGAGGTTACGTAGTCCAGTCACCTGCATATCCCTGATACGTTAGCATTCCTGTGCCAGGCGGCCAGATTTCCAGATGCTATCTCTGAATAACCGATGCGATTATAAGGTCTTATCGATTTGGCAAGATGACAAATATCAATTTTACACCGTATTCTTATATAAAGTTTCACTAAAGTTCCATTAGTATATAAAAAATTATTTATATACCTATAGAACCTGTTGTTTTACAGGCAAATTCCCTTTTGATAATGAATAGGGTTTGCCAGATGATCGGGGTGGTTTAAACTCCTCAGGAATTAAACCGGATACATTCAATAGAGGAAACCGACCCATGGCGATGATTATCCAGACGGTTGATGGCGTGGTCTCAAACCGCTTCGATATCAATGAGTCGGGGCTGGGCTTTGGCCGCACCCCTGATAACCAGGTGCAGATTGATGACCTGGCCGTCAGTAGCCAGCATGCCCGTATATATAGTGAACAGGACGACACGGCCAAAGCGATTTTTATGATCGAAGATCTCGACAGTACCAATGGTACCTTCGTCAATGAAAACAAAATAACCAAACAGCAGCTACGCCACAACGACAGCATCCGCGTAGGCTGGAACGTATTTATCTTTATCGATGAAAACGATCAGCAACTGGAACAAACCAGCAAAATCAAAAAGAGCTGGATACCCGGTGTTTACTACACCAAAGATAAATGATGTTCCTTGAATTAATAATCCTGGTTGTCGTGGTATTGCTCGTCGCCATCGCCATTAGAGCCCCGAAAAAAGACAATCAAGAATGACTCAAAACCGGAACCCGGTCATGGATGACGAGGCCTTAAAAGTACTAAACAGCATATTTGGTTATCACGAATTTCGCTTCCACCAGGAAGCGATCATTTCGCAGCTGAATCGTGGGCAGGATGCCGTGGTGCTCATGCCCACCGGTGGTGGCAAGTCCCTATGCTACCAGATCCCCTCGATGGTTCGTGCTGGCACGGGCATTGTTATATCCCCCCTGATCGCGCTAATGCAGGACCAGGTCAGTGCCCTGCAGCAGCTGGGGGTACGTGCTGCCTTTTTAAATTCCACGCTGGATTCACAAACAGAGCAGCATATCGAGCAGCAACTGCTAAACAGTGAACTGGACCTGCTCTATGTCGCCCCCGAGCGCCTGACCACGCCACGTTTCCTGAATTTACTGGAGCGTATCAATGTTGCCCTGTTTGCAATCGATGAGGCGCATTGTGTCTCCCAGTGGGGGCATGACTTCCGTCCCGACTATATCCAGCTATCCCTGTTGCATGAACGCTATCCGGATATTCCTCGCATAGCCCTTACCGCCACCGCCGATGACACCACGCGCCGGGAGATTATCCAGCGCCTGAACTTGCAGGATGCCGAGTGTTTCGTTTCGGGCTTTGATCGGCCGAATATCTGTTATCGTATTTCACAGAATCAGGGGAATGCCCGTGATGCCCTGTACCGCTTCATTATCAACGAGCACGAGACCGATGCCGGTATCGTCTACTGCCTGTCACGTAAAAAAGTTGAACAAACCGCCGAGTGGTTGAGCTCCAAAGGATTGACTGCATTGCCCTATCATGCGGGTTTATCGGCCGAGGTGCGTCAGCAGAACCAGCAGCGATTTTTAAAGGATGACAGTGTTATTATCGTGGCCACCATTGCCTTTGGCATGGGGATAGACAAACCGGATGTGCGTTTCGTGGCGCACCTTAATCTACCCAAGAGCCTCGAGGCCTATTACCAGGAAACGGGTCGTGCCGGGCGTGATGGGCTGCCTTCGAACGCCTGGATGATGTATGGCCTGCAGGATGTGATCATGTTGAAACAGATGATGGAGTCCTCCGAGGCCAATGAAACGTTCAAACGTGTAGAACGTCATAAACTGGAATCGATGCTCGGTTTCGCTGAAATAACCAGTTGTCGACGCCAGGCACTATTAAAATATTTTGGTGATCAGATGGATGATCCCTGCGGTAACTGTGATACCTGCCTGACCCCGGTCGAGACCTGGGATGCATCCGTCGTGGCACAGAAGGCCCTGTCTTCGGTTTACCGTACCGGTCAGCGTTTTGGCGTTAATTATTTAATCGATGTATTGATGGGGAAAGACAACGACCGAATCAAACAGAATCGACACGATCAACTGGCGGTGTTTGGTATTGGTAATGAACTGGATAATAAACAGTGGCGCAGTGTCTTCCGCCAGCTGATTGCAAGAAACCTGCTGGCGGTTGATATCGAAGGTCATGGCAACTTGTTATTAACAGAACAGTGTCGTCCCGTGTTACGCGGCGAACAAACACTGATGTTGAGAAAAGAATCTAAGCAGCAAAAAGCCACGCGCAAGGGCCGTAAAGTATTTAGCACTACAGATACATTAAATAGTGGGTTATGGGAGGCGCTGCGCAGTTGTCGTAAGCGACTGGCCGAAGAATTCAGCGTGCCGCCTTATTTGATATTCCATGATGCAGCCCTGATGGAAATGGTAGAACGGCAACCACTAACAAAGGACCAGTTCTCAAATATATCCGGTGTCGGTGAACGCAAGCTGGAAGCCTATGCCGACGAATTCCTGCAGGTCATACAGCAATATATAGAAAAGCAGGCTGATAATGCGGATACTACAGATACGGTAAATGAAACCCTGGGTTTGTTCCGCAGTGGGCTTGCTGTTGATGATATTGCAGAAAAACGCAATATAAAAGTCAGTACCGTTTATTCGCATCTGTCAAAATCTATCGAACAGGGTGAAATACTTGTTAATGATGTCGTCAAGCTCGATGAACAGCAAATTAGCCTGATACAGAATGCCTTTCTCGAGACCGCAGCGG
>JAOUMO010000207.1 GCA_029881425.1 Gammaproteobacteria bacterium | reverse complement strand
AAGAATCGTCTACGTTCATCGTCAGGTATGTTAGTAGTCATAATGGTCTGCTTATTTTGAGAATTTAATTAAACTGGGTAAGCGTTGCACCGTTTTCTGTTTAACGATAATGATTTCGACACGCCTGTTAATCGCCCTGTTGGTCGCGGTTGTGTTGGGTACCAGTGGTTCGGTGTCCGCATGGCCCTGTACGACGAACCTGTTTTCCGGTATTTTTTCGTGTCTTTTTAATTCGTTCATAATTGAAAGGGCGCGGGCCGTTGATAGTTCCCAGTTGGAATTAAACCGAAATGTTGAAATCGATAAATTATCTGTATGGCCGGAAACATGTATTTTCCCAGGGGTATCGAGTACTGTTTTGGCGATAACTTTCATGATCGGGCGGAAGCTGGGTTGTAGCCTGTCACTGCCCGATGGGAAGGAGCCTTTTTCACGGATGCGTATAAGTGTGCGCTTTTCATCACCAGAAATTTCAATATTGCCGTTACCAATCTGGTCTTTTAGTACCTTCTTGAGTTTTTCAATGCGTTTTTCGGCCTGCTTCTTTTCTTCGCCGCTCTCGCCCTTGCCCTTATCAAAAACGACTGTGCTTTTTTTGTCTTCGGTTGTATGCTGGCGAATGACTTTGAGTGCTGTAGGTCTCGGTCTGCCGGGACTAAATTCCTGGGCAATAATGCTGGTGCCCTTGGGTATTTCCCTGGTTTTTATTTCGCGCTGTACGCCAAATGCATGGGACATGGAGCCTGCTAACTGTTTAAATTTGAGGACATCCATCTCGGAAAAGGAGAGCAGGAGTACAAAGAAACACATCAGCAGCGACATCAGGTCGGCAAATGTGGCTAGCCAGGCCGGGGCACCGGCGGGGCATTTTTTTTCCTCTTCTTCATCCATGGCGAAGTTTATTTCTCATTTTCATCTTCATCGCCCTCGCGCTCGCCTTCAGGGAGGAATGTCTTGAGAATTTCTTCGAGTACCCTGGGGTTCATGCCTTCCTGTATGCCGCTAACGGTTTCCAGGATAAGGGTCCTGTTTGTTTTTTCTTCATTGCTGCGTAGTTCAAGTTTATCTGCCACGGGTAGCGCAAATGTATTGGCAATGACGGCACCGTACAAGGTGGTTAGAAGTGCTATCGCCATTGATGGGCCGATGGATTTGGGGTCATCCATGTTGGCCAGCATTTGAACAAGGCCGATGAGGGTACCAATCATGCCCATGGCGGGTGCAATGGTGCCCAGGGCTTTAAAAATTTTCTGGCCGGTTTCATGGCGCTGAATGGTCAGGCTAATATCCCTGCTTAGCATCCGGCGTACAAGTTCCGGCGGGTGTCCATCGACACATAACTGGATGCCCTTGAATAGAAAGCGGTTATCAATTTCCTGTTGTTCGAGGGCCATCATGCCCTCTTTGCGTGCAACATTGGCAAGTACAACGGCCTGGTCTATGAGTTCCTGTGCATTGACGGGCTTGTGGGTAAACGCTTTGGCGGCAACCTTGAAGGCACTAAAGAACTGGGATAATGAAAACTGCATCAGTACCACCGCGACACTGCCACCGATAACGATCAGTAGTGAGGGCGGGTTAACGAAAAGTAATACTGAGCCGCCGGTTGCAATAGCGCCGATGATAAAGCCGAGAGCGATGATGAAGCCCAATAGCGTTGCAATATCCACATTTGCTCCTTTAGTTGCCCTGAGGTGGTAATATCATTGTTTTTCCAGAATCGATCCTGGCCGAAGGTGTTAAATATTATTACATTATATCGGTTCGATGAGTCGTTACTTTAATGTAAGTGTAGACAAGAACATTAAATAGTACAGTTAGTTACGGTATGCATTATGCTTCAAAACGATGATCCTGGCGCTCTTAATTGGCAGCAAATTTCCCCTGGGCTAACGACAGGGCAGTTGTTGCAGATCCGGGCTAATGCCATTTTTGATAGTATAAGCTCGACCAATGACTGGGCATTAGAGCAGTGCCGTGTGGTTGATGGCTTGCCCGCGGTGTGTTTTGCGGAGCAGCAGAGTCAGGGGCGTGGGCGCCAGGGTAGGGCATGGGCTTCCCCCCGGTCAAAGAATATTTATATGAGCCTGGCCTGGCCATTTGATTTGCCTGTGGCTGAACTGGGCGGTTTGGCGCTGGCAGCTGCAATCCCAGTTGCCCAATGTCTTCGCCAGCGGGGTATTAAGGCGCAGTTAAAGTGGCCCAATGATATATGGGTGGCGGGGTGTAAAATTGCCGGTATATTACTGGAAACTAGAGTGAGGTCTAAACAGCGAGTTGATGTAGTGATTGGTGTAGGTCTTAATGTGTCAATGCCAGATAATCTCGAAATTGATCAGTTATGGACTGATATGTCTCGCCAGTTAGGTGGCGGTGAGTCTATAAACAGGAACCAGGTTGCGGCCTGTCTGCTGGCGGGATTAATGGGTGTATGTGAGGCTTATCAGTTATCAGGTTTCGGTCCTTATATTGAGCAGTGGAATGACTTCGACTGCTGTCGAGGTGCAAACCTGGAAATTACAACGGACAAGCATGTAGTTTACGGTACAGGCGAGGGCATAGATGCCACCGGGTGCCTTAAAGTCCGTGTTGATGGTGAGCTCATGTTATTTACTTCTGCAGATATCAAAGTCAGGTTGAAAGTGTAATGTTGTTGATGGATGTAGGTCATACACGAATCAAATGGGTGTGCTCAGGTGCTGGTTGCCTGTCAGCCCAGGTTGCCTTTCCCTATAAGGCCGATCGATTGAAAGAACAGTTAAGAGAGCAGCTTAAAAACGTGTCACCGAGTCTGGATGTGTATATTGCCTGTGTCGCCGACAGGGACATCAGGTTGCGTATTCAGGACTGGTTTGATAATGAATGGCAGGGTAATGTTTTTTTTGCCCAGTCACAGGTCATGCAGGCCGGTGTGCAGAATGGATATGATGATCCCCTGCAATTGGGCGTGGATCGTTGGCTGGCGATGCTGGCTGCATACGAAAAATATAAATCGGCGGTATGTGTCATTGATTGTGGTACCGCTGTGACCTTCGATATTGTCGACAATGAAGGTATGCACCTGGGTGGTTTAATTATTCCAGGGCTTGATATGATGCACAGTGCGCTAATATCGGGTCTTGATTTTGATGTGGATGGCCGTGAGCTGCGCCAGGTGCTGGCAAGAAATACCGGTGATGCCATATTTAATGGCTGCCTGGAGATTACACTCTCTGGTTTAGCCGGCCTGTACAGGCGCTATGCGGAGCAGTTGCCGGGCCTTCGTTGTCTCGTGACTGGTGGAGATGCGCAGCAGTTGCTGGAGTACCTGGCAGGCGATTGTGAATTAATGACGGACCTGGTCCTGGATGGCTTGAAAATATATGCCGAGGCAATGTGTTGAATGAGAGTTTTTTTTATTTTTTTGCTGCTGTTAAATCTGCTGTTCCTGGCCTGGCAATATACGCAGCCCGCAAAAGGTGGGCATGAGGTAAAGCCGCTGCCGGCCGGTTTGAAACCCATAGTGCTAGTCAGGGAGATTGATGTGGAGCCGGTGCAGGTGGCCGTGGTTG
>JAOUMO010000206.1 GCA_029881425.1 Gammaproteobacteria bacterium | reverse complement strand
TCATGGCGAACAGGTTCGTTCGACATTGTGGGGCTTTTTGAAGCCAATGATTATGGTTGGCCTGGTCTGTATGTTTTTATTGCTGGAGCCTGACTTTGGTGCATCGGTGGTTATTATGACAACCGTGCTGTGTATGACATTCCTGGCAGGTGTCCGTTTTACACAATTCCTGGCAATTATAACTTTATTTGGTTCAGCGGCAGCTTTACTGGTGATTTCATCGCCTTATCGTTTACAGCGACTGACCACGTTCGTGAATCCATGGGCGGATCCTTTTGATAGTGGTTTCCAGTTAACGCAGTCATTAATTGCGATTGGTTCAGGTGGCTGGTCAGGTACGGGGCTGGGTGGCAGCGTACAGAAATTATTTTATTTGCCAGAGGCACATACCGATTTTGTATTTGCCATCATGGCAGAAGAGCTGGGCTTTATTGGTGTAATTACAGTGATTCTTTTGTATGCAGCACTGGTGCTCAGAAGCTTTGTTATTGCACGCAGGGCTGAGGCGCATGGTAACCAGTTTGCATCTTATCTTGCCTATGGTATTGGTATCTGGCTGGGTTTACAGGCCTTTATAAATATAGGTGTAAATATGGGGGCGCTACCAACCAAGGGATTGACGCTGCCGTTAATGAGTTATGGTGGTAGTAGTTTAATTATTGTTTGTGCATCTCTTGGGCTGTTGTTACGAATCAATTATGAATGCGTAACTGGCCAGGCGATGACGCGATCAGCTGGGCGGGCTGTTGCGGAAAAATCTACAGCTAATAATGCATCTCGCACGGCGAAGACGATGCGCGAAACCCTGGGAGAGGCAGCATGACGGCTACTGCCCACAGCTCAAATAATTCTCCTGTTTTGATTATGGCAGGTGGCACTGGTGGTCATGTATATCCTGCGCTTGCTGTTGCTGATGAATTACGCAAACGGGGAGTGCCTGTTGTCTGGATGGGTACACACAAAGGCATAGAGGCAAGGCTGGTGCCAGAGGCGGGTATTGATGTGGACTGGTTGAGCGTGAGTGGCTTGCGGGGTAAGGGCGTGTTTGCGCTGCTGATGGCGCCGTTAAATTTACTATCTGCCTGCATACAATCAATGCGAATTATATTACATCGTAAACCCTGTGCGGTGCTTGGTATGGGGGGGTTTGTCTCAGGGCCTGGTGGCCTCATGGCCCGGTTGTTAGGGCGCCCTCTGCTGATACATGAGCAGAATGCTATCCCGGGGATGACGAATCGGCTGTTGTCGCTTATTGCGACGAAAGTAATGAGTGCCTTTCCTGATGGATTTAAACGTGAGTCATTACATGTGGGCAATCCCGTGCGTAGTGAGATTGCTGATATTCCTGAGCCTGGCATGCGTTTAAAAAATCGCCATGGCCGGCTTAAACTGTTTGTATTTGGTGGTAGCCTGGGTGCGGCGCGTTTGAATGAGGTTGTTCCTCAAGCGCTTGAAAGATTGCCGATTGAAAGTCGGCCCGAGGTGCGCCACCAGGCTGGAAAAAATAATATCGAACAGGCGCGTTCTAATTATGCAGGACTAAATATTGATGCCAGGGTGGATGCGTATATCGACGATATGGCAGAAGCATATGCATGGGCCGACCTGGTTATATGCCGTGCTGGTGCAATGACTATAGCGGAGCTTGCCGCGGCAGGTGTTGCATCGGTGCTTGTTCCTTATCCTTATGCCGTTGATGATCACCAGACATTCAATGCAAAATATCTGGCAGATGCTGGTGCCGCGATGTTAGTTCAACAAAGCGAACTAACGGTTGACGTGCTGGAAAAAATATTCCTTGAAATGGATCACGCTAAAATATTTGATATGTCAATCAAGGCGCGTAGCCTCGGTATGCCAGAATCAACAGTTCGAGTTACAGATGAATGCCTGATTGCGGGAGGGGTGACATGCTAATTGAAACCCATCCAATGAAACGTATCCGGCGCGTGCATTTTGTCGGTATTGGTGGTGCTGGCATGAGCGGTATTGCAGAGGTTTTATTTAACCTGGGGTATGAAGTTAGTGGCTCAGACCAGGGTAATAATGCAGTCACACAACGACTTGAAGGCCTTGGTCTAAAGATATTTCATGGCCACGATGCAGCCAATATAGAAACAGCTGAGGTTGTCGTGATATCTACGGCAATTCCAGCAAGCAATGTTGAGGTGGTCGCGGCACGAGAAAAATTAATTCCTGTTATTCGACGTGCAGAAATGCTTGCAGAGATTATGCGTTTTAGATACGGCATAGCGATTGCCGGGACCCATGGTAAAACAACAACAACCAGCCTGGTGGCCAGCCTGCTAACAGAAGGTAATCTTGATCCAACATTTGTCATTGGTGGAAAATTAAACAGTGCGGCAACCAATGCGCGGTTGGGTGATAGTCGCTACCTGGTTGCCGAGGCCGATGAAAGTGATGCCTCATTCCTGTTGTTGCAGCCAATGATTTCAGTTGTAACAAATATTGATGCTGATCATCTCGAAACCTATGGTGGCGATTTTGAGCGCTACAAGCAGGCATTTGTAGAGTTTTTGCATCATTTGCCATTTTATGGTCATGCAGTAATGTGTGTAGATGATAAGGAAATAAGGCAGCTCCTGGGTGAAATATCAAGACCAATACTAACTTATGGTATAGAGCATGATGCGGATGTTAGGGCATCAAATATTCGTTGTAACGGTATGCAATGTCGCTTTGATGTAAGCCTGCCAAATCAAACAGAAACAATGGATGTCTTACTCAATTTACCGGGTAGACATAATGTGCTCAATACACTGGCGGCGATTACTGTTGCACACCTGCTGGGTGTGGATGAAAAAGACATTAAAAACGGGCTTGCCAGTTTCCAGGGTATTGGTCGTCGAATGCAGCGCTATGGCGAAATTGAGACACCGAATGGTACTGTGCTATTAGTCGATGATTATGGTCATCATCCCACTGAAATCAAAGCAACGCTGGATGCAGCACGCAATGGCTGGGATGACCGCCGCCTGGTTGTTGCCTTCCAGCCACATCGTTACACGCGAACACGTGATTTGTTTGAAGACTTTAGCCAGGTGTTGGCCGATACGGACACTTTGCTGGTAACTGAAGTTTATTCGGCAGGAGAGGAGCATATAGCGGGCGCCGATGGACGGGCCCTGTGTGCGGCAATACGCGCTCGTGGGCGCGTCAATCCGATATTTGTTGAGGATGTAGACGACCTGCCTGCTGCCTTACTGGACATACTGCGCGATGGCGATGTGTTGTTAACTCTCGGTGCCGGAAGTATTGGTAACCTGGCGTCACATCTGCCAGAGGCTTTGGCAAAATGATGGCTAGCAAAAAACAACAGCCGTTGCGTGGCGAGATGCGATTTAACGAGCCCATGTCGAAACATACAACATGGCGTGTTGGTGGCGTGGCAGATAAATTTTACCTGCCAGAAAGCATCGATGATCTTGCAGAGATGCTTGCCGGCCTTGATATAACTGAAGATGTTTTCTGGTTAGGTCTTGGTAGTAATCTACTGGTGCGTGATGCGGGTATTCGAGGCACCGTGATTGCATT
>JAOUMO010000205.1 GCA_029881425.1 Gammaproteobacteria bacterium | reverse complement strand
TGATGCCTGTCTTGGCTATATAAAACGTCAAGACTTACATATGTGCGCATCACACTACAAAGAAATATCTGACGCGCTAATGCATGCCATGTCGAGAAACCTTAACTCCTATATTCGCCATATAGCCAATCTTTCCCAGAAAAATGCTATTGAACGTGTATCTTCCTATCTTGTTTTTTTATACAACACCCACCCCAATCATGAAATTGAACACAACTGTATAAATGATTCCCTGTCACGTGTAGAGCTTGCAGAAATGCTCGGCATAACACAACGAACTCTTATCCGATGCCTTAACAAACTCAAACAGGATAATTATATAACCATTAATCGCCATGGATTCTCAATACATGACATTGACACACTGGAAAACATCTCATCCGGCAATTACTAGCCTCCACGAAAAGCCCCACCAACATATGACATTATTGCCAGGCAATACAGGCAAACAATAACACTTGAGATAAAAAACAACATTTATCAAATCTAAATCATAACCGCCTCTTTATTATTTTCAGAGTGACATTTGTCATTGCCCATAAATATCTACTAAGTAAATATGAATTCACATTGAAAATGTAAACTGTCTTTTTCATTACTGCAATTACAACAATATTACAATGTACTTCTTTAATAACAGCAGGTGGAGTGTTATGTCATCAAATGAAAACGAAAGCACCATCAAGGTGTTCACCAAGCAGGAAATTGAGGCCCTTAAAAAAGACCCCAATATCGCCAATCATGATAGACGTAGTTTTTTAAAGTGGAGCGCCATTGTCTCATCACAGGCAGTGATTGGTGGCGGCATAATCAATTTATTAGCCAGCTCGGATGCAAGAGCCGATGATACATTTGATAATGTGACGGGATGGGTTTATTCCGTTTGTGGTTATTGTTCATTTGGTTGCGGACTCCATATTGGTGTCAATGCAGCGGGTGAGGCTGTTGCCGTTCGCGGCAATGAAAAGCACCCGACAAATAATGGTCGGGTCTGTGTTAAGGGCCTGTATGAACATAAAATCCTCGATGCCCCTGACCGTGGCAAATGGCCATTAATCAGGGATGCCAATGGCAACTGGAAAAAAATCACCTGGGATGAAGCAACAACTATTCTAAGTCAAAAAATTATCGATGGTGTCGATGCAAAAGGTGCCGACTCAATCGCAACCTACAATACCGGCCAGTGGACACTGGAAGAATATTACGCCTTTGGAAAACTTGGCAAGGGTGCCATCGGTACAGCCACCATGGACTCCAATACACGCCTGTGCATGGCGGCGGCAGTGGTCGGATATTTATCCACCTTCGGTTCTGATGGCCCACCCGGTTGTTATGATGATGTAGAAAATACGGACTGTTTCTTTGTTGTTGGCATGAACCCGGCAGAGATGCATCCCCAACTCTGGCGCCGTATTGCCAGGGCACGCCGCAGCACACGCGCACCCAAGATGATAGTTGTCGATCCTCGCCGCACACTGACTGCGCGCAGCGCCGATTTACACCTGGCACTCAAACCCGGCACTAACCTGGCACTGATTAATGGACTGGTGCAACAGATCATCGCCAACAACTGGACCGATACTAATTACATCACGGCTCACACACGCAACTATGATGCGATGGCCGCAACCGTTGCCAAATACACGCCCGACTACGTATCCAGCATTACCGGTTGTCCTGCTGCTGATATTCAGACCGCAGCCAAATGGATAGGTGAATCACCTGAAACCCTGTCACTCTTTATCCAGGGTGTATACCAGTCCATGGGTGCAACGGATACCGTCCGTATGATCTGTGCCATGCACCTCATCATGGGCAAGATCGGTCGACCCGGTTCATCACCCTTCAGTATCACGGGTCAGGCCACGGCCATGAGCAACCGTGAAGCGGGAGCATCCTCTGCCCTGGCCGGTTACCGTAACTATTACAACCCGGATCACGTCGGCTGGCTGGAAGACTTCTGGAATGTGCCACGGGGTAAGATTCCACCTCGCAAACCGACCGCCATTACATCCAACCGTGACTACCAGGACTACAACAGCCACGTGGAGATGATGCGCAATGGTGAACTCAGCCTGTTCTGGATCCAGTGCACCAATCCTGCAGTTACCCTGCCCGACCTGAACAAGCTCTACTCCTATATGGACTTTAATAATCCCAAACGCCCCTATATCGTGGTACAGGATATTTATGAGCCTATGGAGTGTACACACTTTGCCGATATGTTCCTGCCTGCGGCGATGTGGGGTGAAAAGACCGGCGTCTATACCTGCTCGGAACGCAAGGTCAACCTGGGGCGCCAGGCCGTCAAACCCATTGGTTATGAGCTACGCGACCAGGGCTACGGCGCCTATGCGGACCTTGAAATCACCAAGATGGTGGCCGATAAAATTGCCTCGATGGATAGGCGTTTTGCTGATAATAACGGCAACTCGCTGGTTAGCTTTAATTCCTACGAAGAGGCCTTTGAAGAATGGAAGGCCTGCTCTGCCGGTACTATCTGTGATATGAGCGGCATGACCTATGACCTGATCGAAGCCAATCAGGGTATCCAGTGGCCATCGACACCAGACAATATCTATGGTGGCACGCGCATGTATACCGATGGCCGCTTCAATACCAACTGGGGCGATACCCAGGGCGGTGGACAGGATAAGCCCTGGGTTGACCCGGACAACCTGAGTCGCGCCTACCTCTGGGCCAAGGACTACGTCGAGGCACCGGAGATTCCCGATAAGGATTATCCCTTCTGGCTGATCACGGGACGCGTTATCGAGCACTTCCACAGCCGAACCAAGACCAAACGTGTACCCCAGCTACACGAGATGGTGCCAGAAAATTATGTGGAAATGCACCCCGATGATGCCGCGGTCCTGAAGGTAAAATCCGGTGATCTGGTTCGCCTGACCACGCGTCGTGGTGAAATCGTCATCAAGGCACTGGTGGTGGGCACCGTGCAGAAAGGCCAGGTCTTTGTCCCCATGCATTTTGCTGACCTCGATCCACAGGACAAGGCACAAAATGGTGGCCGCCTCACCGCAACCAATCGCCTCACCATGAACTGGGTCGATCCGGATTGTAAACAACCTATCTTTAAACACTGCGCCGTTAGTCTGGCCAAGGCTTAATGGAGGAGAATGACTATGAAATACTTAAACAAATCCATTAAATCTGTACTGGCCTGCCTGCTTATCCTGGCACTGGGTTCGTCCATATCCTGGGCAGGAAAGGGTACCAAGGGAGGTGGCGACACAACACCGCCGGCCACCACCCAGGTGTTTGATACCAGCTTTGCTGTGGAATTCAGCTACTCCTGCCTGGGCGGTGGCTGTCATGAAACCGATCAGAAACTGGTGGATGAATATGCCGCATCAAAAATGACCCACACCATGGTCAAGTGCAATGCCTGTCACGGCACCCATACCGCAGAAACCGTGGGCCTGCCCAAGCCTAACCTCACCGGCTACTATCCCGGTATCGGTGCCACGGGCTACAAGGTGGATACGGACCGCTGTAAGGTCTGCCATAACAACGAGCATACAGGTTATGGCAAAAAGGCCGGGGACAACTGCTACAGCTGCCATGCACCCCAT
>JAOUMO010000049.1 GCA_029881425.1 Gammaproteobacteria bacterium | reverse complement strand
GATCTCGGTGGTGCGAGAAGAAATAATGGGCTTGCCATGATATACGTCTAGATGTCTATGGCTTGAGTTTGCCTTCTACAAAGGGTATTTCAAAGCACTTCTCATGCATGATGGGGCCATGACCAAAGTAACCGTCCTCGCCGAATAGTTCGCCATGGTCAGCTGTAATTATAAAATAGGTATTGGCTGGCGCCTTTTCCATTAGCTGGCCAATAAGATTATCAATGTATTCCACGCACTTTATTTGCTGTCCATGTAGCATTTTCATTTTTTCGTCATCAAAGAATTTGTCGTTCGATGCCTGGTTGTCATCATCCAGGTTTTTAAACACGCCATGAACCCCTGATATTCTTGGTAGTTCGCTGTCTTTTAGCATATAAGGGTAGTGCGTTTCGCCCAGGTTCAGGAAAAAGTAGCAGGATTCATCATCAGGGAATGTTATTTCATCGACCATGCCAGCAAAGTCATTGTGGTTGTTCATCAGTTTAAAATCATCAAAATACTTATTGATTAGCGTGGCCTGATTTAGTACGGGCATAGATACACGGGCTATAGTTCTATAGCCAATATTATTTAATACTTTAGGTAGTGATAATTCAGGTAAAAAATCCCTGAATGAAATGCTGTCATCCCCCGTTCTTTCTGTCCATTGTACAAACTCTTCCTTATAAACTTCTGAGGCAAATACATTTTTTGGGCTTGCGTGTGGGAGCATGCCCATCGTAAATGCATAATGAGAGGGTGCGGTCCAGGAGGCATAGGCATATCTCTTTTCTGCCGGGCCGAGTTTGTCGATGTTGGGTGTTTTGGCGGCCATAAATGAGTCGTAACGGCAGCTATCCATAACAATAAATACTATATGGTTTTGTTCCATAAAATTTCCTAAATCAGGTTTTTTCTCGTGATCTGCAGAGTTTAATTTTGGTTTGAGAGGATACGGGTATATGTAGTTTTAATCAATATAATGTCTTTCTGTATCTGTTTTAAATATACAGATTGGCCGAAGGGAGTGAGAAAATGCCTAATAAGCCTGTTTTATGCGGTTAAAATTTATTCTATAGCCTGCTATCTAATTAATAAATAAACAGGATTGCCGGCTTTGTTGTCTCCTTAAGGCCTGTAAGTATTAGATTTCGCTAATATTTTCTGCTCTACTTGGGGGATATAAAACGCCTTTTATTTAAGGTATATTGAGGTAATTACAATAATTTAAGCTAAATGCGATATGTTTTTCATATTTGATTTTAACGGTTAGACTAATGCTGTATGCTTTAACTATCTAGCTGGGGAGTCGTCCAGACTAGACTTTTTATATTAAGGGATTGGTAGCTATATACCCTGTTTCCACGATGCGGTTTCATTAAGCAATGTGCTTCTTAATGTACACAAAATGAGCTTTGTTAGAAATAGAATAAGTCTTGTCAAGGCTGTTGTATTTTTTACAGGAATGCAATTGAGTTAATAATCAATTGTTTGATGAATGGATGAATAAATGAATATGCGTAATTTTCATAAGTTAGTTTATACGCAGGCAGGTCTTGGTGATTCAACGCTGGCAATCGCGGCATGTCGTGCTGGTGGTATCGGTATTTTCAATGCTGAACTCGAGATTGATGCCTCTGTCATATTGCAACAGCTGGATAAACTCGCTGAACAAACTCGTTCAGCTTATGGTTTAAAGCTGGATTCCCCACACGCTATTATTCTCTCCCGTTTAGCTGCTTACGCAGATAAGGGGTTGCAGTGGCTGATTCTTGACGAAAGGATAGTCGTTGCCTGTCAGTCCCTAATTGATGAGCTACGGCACAGGGGTGTCTGTGTTTTAGCCGAGACCAGTGATAGCAAATTTCCAGATAAGGCCATTGAAACAATGGTTGATGGCCTGGTATTAAAGGGTAATGAGTCAGGTGGTTTCGTCGGTGAAAATAGTGCATTTATACTGCTTCAAAAATGGTATAAACAAACGGCCTTACCCCTCTATGTACGTGGTGGTGTTACGCCATATGTAGCAGCAGCATCCTCTCTTCTAGATGTTGCGGGCTGTGTACTTGACAACCAGTTACTGTTGCTTGATGAGTCGCCGCTTGCCAGTAGTCTGAAAAATCATATTGAAAATCTTTCCGGTAATGAAACGGTGGCCGTAGGTGACGCTGAGCAGGGTCATTATTTTCGCCTGTTGGTTCGTCCCGGTTACTCTGCAGCCCAGGCATTTGCCAGGGCGGCTGATGGCCAGTCCAGTGAACAGCTGCATCGCCTGGCTGAGGGTAAAGTAAACTGGAAAGATCTCTCTAGTGGATTGCTGCCTGTTGGACAGGATGTATATTTTTCCGGTTTATGGCGTAAGAAATATGGCCATATGGCTGCCGTATTTTCCGCTATAGATGCGGCCATAGAGTCATCACTTTCAATAACGCTTGCTGCAAAACCCGTTTCCGAGAACACGCCTTTAGCCAGGGATCTGGGTATTACTTATCCTCTGGTCCAGGGCCCCATGACGCGTGTATCAGACAAGGCAGAGTTTGCACTGGCTGTTTCAGAAGGCGGTGCAATGCCTATGCTTGCCTTTGCCTTGCTTAAAGGTCGTTCTCTCACTGACCTGCTCGATAATACGCATAAGCAGCTTGGTGATCGTCCCTGGGGTGTGGGCTTGCTGGGCTTTGCACCCCAGGCCTTACTTGATGAGCAAATTGCTGCAACATTGAAATACAGGCCAGCCTGCGCAATTATCGCAGGTGGTCGTCCAGACCAGGTCGTAAAACTTGAAGCTGAAGGTATACCTTCTTTTTTACACGTGCCGTCAGCTAACCTTATTTCATTTTTTCTCCAGGAAGGTGCCCGTCGCTTTATTTTTGAGGGGCGCGAATGTGGGGGACACATCGGGCCATTGAGTAGTTTTGTTTTATGGAGTGCGATGGTGGACCGGCTCCTTGATGAATTAAGCCAGGGCAGCATCCCTGCCAGTGATATCCAGGTCCTGTTTGCTGGCGGTATCCATGATGCCGTATCTTCGGCGATGGTCCAGGTTCTTGCAGCACCTCTAGTTGCAAGGGGTGTCAATATAGGCATCCTCATGGGTAGTGGTTACCTGTTTACAAAGGAAATTGTAACATCAGGTGCTATTGTTTCCCTGTTCCAGAAGGAGGTTGTTGAATGTGATCATACGGTTAACCTTGAGTCGGGTCCCGGTCATGCCAGCCGCTGTGCATATACACCTTTTGCGCGTGCATTTTTCCAGAAATCAAAACAGCTAAGGCATGACAATGTTGCCGTTGATGAAGGTCGTAAAGTACTCGATGACCTTATTATGGGCAGGCTTCGTATTGCTTCAAAGGGTTGTGCGCGAGAGGGTGAAAATAATGAATTGCGTACACTGGATGAAAGTCGTCAACAACAGGAAGGCATGTATATGCTGGGGCAGTTGGTTACCTTGCGTAACCAGCCGACTGACATAGCGTCATTTCATCGAGAAGTAACCAGTGATGCCGCTGCATTCATCGAACAGCACGCGTCTGGGCGCCAGGCGGCTGACACAAAAGACGAGTCACCAGTTGATGTTGCAATAGTGGGTATTGCAAGCCTGTTACCGGGTTCTAACCTGACCCAGGATTACTGGGAAAATATACTTTCCAGCTTTGATGCTATAACCGAGATTCCAATACATCGCTGGGACTGGCGCCTGTACTATGATGAGGACCGCCAGGTAAAGGATAAAATTTACTCCAAATGGGGTGGTTTTATTGATGATATGGCCTTTGATCCTACCCAGTATGGCATGCCACCAAAATCAATAAAATCTGTAGATCCTATGCAACTGATGGCGCTTGAAGTTGCGAGGCGTACTATTGAAGATGCTGGCTATGAAAATAAATATTTTAATCGCGAGCGTGTCTCGGTCATTATCGGTGCCAGTGGTGGTGCAGGTGATGTGGGTATGCAGTATGGATTAAGGTCCGAGTTACCGCGCTTCCAGGGTAGCTTGCCTGATGAAGTGGCAAACCGTTTACCGGAATGGACAGAGGATTCATTTGCCGGGATCCTGATGAATGTAGTTGCCGGACGGATTGCAAATCGTCTCGATCTGGGCGGCGTGAATTTTACAACCGATGCGGCCTGCGCTTCATCATTATCTGCAGTTTATCAGGGTGTCTCTGAGCTGGTTGCCGGTCGTAGTGATATGGTTATTGCGGGTGGCGTGGACACCGTACAGGGGCCGTTTGGTTATTTGTGTTTTAGTAAGACACAGGCCTTATCACCAAGGGGTCGTTGTCGGACCTTCGATGAATCTTCAGATGGTATAGTTATTTCTGAAGGTATCGCGATGATTGCGATTAAACGTCTTGCTGATGCAGAACGTGATGGCGATAGAATTTATAGTGTTATTAAAGGCGTTGGTGGTAGTAGTGATGGCAAGGCCAAGGGCCTGACTGCGCCTTTACCAGCAGGTCAGTTGCGTGCCATGCAGCGTGCCTATGACCAGGCTGGCTTTAGTGCCAATACGATTGGCCTGTTTGAGGCGCATGGGACAGGCACTGTCGCAGGTGATACGGCTGAACTCGAAAGTACAACGCTGCTCGTTAAGGGACAAAATGCTGGCCCACATAGTGCTGTTGTGGGTTCAGTAAAAACCATGATTGGTCATACAAAGGCCAGTGCGGGTATCGTCGGCCTGATCAAGGCATCTCTCTCCTTATATCATAAGGTGTTACCACCACACTTTGGAGTGGATAAGCCCAACCATGTCTTGCAGCAGGCTGACTGTCCGCTTTATTTAATTGATACACCCCTGCCATGGTTGGAGTCATCATCAGTGCCGCGACGTGCAGCTGTCAGTGCATTTGGTTTTGGTGGTACCAATTTCCATGTGGCACTCGAAGAGTACAGTGGTGAGTATCGTGACTGGTTACGCCCCGCACCTAGTCAGCGTTGGCCCGCAGAAATATGTTTGTGGCATGCGGATAAAAAAGAAAATTTAATATCCCGGCTCGAAACCATGCAGCATCAACTGGCTGAAGTTGATGGGCTTGAGCTGCGGGACATAGCATACAGCCTGGCATCTAGCTGGAAGGCTGAAGGTGCGGTAGCCAGTATAGTCGCAACAGATACCACTGACTTACAGAAAAAAATTGGTTTGCTACTGGATAATCTCAGGGGTGCGAATAAAAATTTACCTGCAGGCCTGTACCACAATACAGACCTTGCGGTTCATGATGGCAAGCTTGCTGTGTTGTTCTCGGGCCAGGGTTCGCAGTATACCGGTATGATGCGTGAGTTGGCGTTGTACTTCCCCGTCTTTGCAGACGTTTTGTCAAAAGCCGACCAGCATTTATCACCCGCATTTGATGACAGGTTTGGTGCCGGTACACGGTTAAGTCATTTTATTTTTCCTCGTGGTTGTTACAGCGAGGCATCGAAAAGTGCAGCAACAAAAGCACTCACCAGTACTGACGTTGCGCAACCTGCATTAGGTGCTGTCGAGGCAGGTCTCTGGTCAGTCATGCAGGATCTTGGGCTGCAGCCAGATATGCTGGCAGGTCATAGCTATGGTGAGTTTGTTGCGCTTTACGCGGGCGGTTATTTTGATTTTGATGTCCTGATGTCGCTTTCTGAAGCACGTGGGCGATTTATAGTTGATGCAGCTAAAGATGCAGGTTCTGAGCTCGGAACCATGGCGGCTGTACAGGCAGGTCGTGATGAGGTAGAAAAGTGTATTGCAGAAATTGATGATGTTATCGTGGCGAATCATAATTCACCACAACAAAGCATTATCTCCGGTGCTGTAGATGCGGTTAAGACTGCTGTAGACAAGCTATCAGAAGCAGGTGTCAATGCCACTATGTTACCTGTTGCGGCAGCATTTCATTCCCGTTATGTAGAGCCAGCCAAACTACTACTTGGTGATCTGATAAAGCAGACAAACTGGTCCTCACCCGTGCTACCTGTTTATTCTAATACCACAGCTAAATCACATCTTAAAAATATCAAAAAAGTAAAAGAATCGATGACAGAGCATCTTGTTAGTTCTGTTGAGTTCGTTAATGAAATTGATGCCATGTACAAGGCAGGTGCGCGTATATTTGTTGAACTAGGACCAAAACCGGTCTTGTCACGCCTGGCCGGAAAAATACTCGAGGGTCGTGATCACAAGGCCATAGCACTCGATGATAATGGTAGTGGACTCTATGGCATGCTGTCTGCATTAGGGCAGTTAATGTGCGCAGGTGTGAGCCTGGATATCGAAAAGCTTTTTGAAAGGCGAGCATGTAAATCAGGTGATGCAAATAACCTGTTGTCATTACAGCGTAATATAGCAATACCAAAACATGCCTGGATGCTGAATGGTAGCGGTGTAAGACGTTCTGGTGAGCCTGTGCATCAGGTCGGGCTACGTAAAGAAGATATAAGCGACGCTCCTGTGCCACAGGAACATGGTGCTGGAAATAGAATATCTGACCCTGGTTTTGAGACAAATCCAGGGCGTACTAATCATTTAAAATCAAACAAACGTCATAAGGAGAGGTTAAACATGGGTGCTCGACGAACAATGCCAGGCTCTGGTGACCCGTCGGTTATGACCTCGTATTTCGATACGATGCGTCAATTCCTGGAAACGCAGGAACGGGTAATGGAAATGTATATGGGTGGTTCATCTGCAGGCAGGGATATGACAAGGCGTCGAATCCAGCAGCCATCGGTTGCTTTTGAAAATAAGCCGAATGTGACTAGTGAGTTGTTACAAAACATGTCGCTTGCAGATCAACTGGATATTGACGACTCTCTGGATAATTATCGGAGCAAGGTTGAACATGTAAAGCATGATTTGAAACCGATAGCGCCACCGGAAGTTTCAATTGAGGAACCGGCACAAGTTGCTGGCAGCAATGATCAATCATCCACGACTTCTGCTTCAGCTGACGAATATAGCAGGGAAAGAATAAACCAGATTTTACTGGATATAGTCGAGGATAAAACAGGTTACCCCAAAGACATGGTCGATTTTGACCAGAATCTTGAAGCCGACCTTGGGGTTGACTCAATCAAGCGAATAGAGATTGTTGGTGCCTTATTACAGACATTGCCTGAACAGTTTGGTAATGCCCTGGGTGATAATCGCACTAGTCTTAATACACAATCGACACTCAATGGTATGTTGAATATTCTGACGGGACTGGATGATAAAGGAACTGCACTCCCTTTTGATCAAGCCGGGGCGGGAGAAGTGACCAAAACTGCTGGTCACCCGCCCCGGTATATTGTTGAAGCGATACAGGAACCAGTCGATACAGTAGTTGTTCGGCATCTAAATCAGGGTCATTTTATAATTACCGAGGATGGTGCAGGCATAGCCAGAAAGCTTGTTGGTATTTTGTCAGCGCAGGATGGTTGTACGGTTAGTCTTGTCGCCCAGGATGTTCTTGCGGAGCCTGCTTCACTTTTGGCATGGTGTGATGCTGAAAAAGAACGGCACAAAACTATTGCCGGCATTTTACACCTGGCACAAGTGAGTGCACCATGGCTGGCACCAACTGTATCACTTGCTGACTGGTCCAGTCAGTTGCAGGTTAGTGAAAAGTCATTTTATACGCTGTTACATGCTTTTAGTAATGAGCTGGTAGAGTCGGCACACATTGTCTCAGTAAGTGCCCTCGGTGGTTTATTTAATAGATCGCCATCTTCTTCAAAAGGCTTGTCTCTGCAGGCCGGTTCCGTCGGTTTATTGAAGTCCCTTAAGGAGGAGCGTCCTGCTGCGAGAATAAAAGCTGTCGATCTTGATCTGCTCTGTGAGGAGAATGTCCTTGTAGATATTATCTATGGTGAGTTATTGCTCTCTGGTGGCCGCATAGAAGTGGGTTATCCATCAGCCATACGCACAGTGTTTAAAACTTTCAAATCAGATCATGACAGGGATAATGAAGAGCCAGCGATTACAGATGATATTGTTGTGCTGGCGACAGGTGGTGCCAAAGGTGTAACAGCAGAAGTGCTGAGAGGTCTTGCCAGAAAGGGTAATACGCTGTTGTTGACCGGGCGTAGTGCTTTATCTGAAGATGAGGATAGTGAATTAAGATCACTGTCAGGCGCAATTGATTTAAGGCAGTATTTTATTAAACAGGTCCAGGCCGGGGTAATGAAGCTAAGTCCTGCTGAGATACAGCGAAAAGTACAGTCTGTACTCTCGGCAAGAGAAATGCGAAATAATATTGCCGATTTTCGTCAGCAACAGGCAAAGGTAGAGTACTTCCAGGTTGATGTTACGAATGAAGAGGCCATGCATCAACTCATGGACGATATATATCAGCGCTATGGTGCACTACATGGTGTGGTGCATGGTGCCGGTGTCATCGAAGATAAATTACTTGCAGATAAACAAAGTGAGAGTTGGTCGCGGGTGGTGGAGACAAAGGTTAATGGTCTTTTTCTCCTGCAGAAATACCTGCGTCCAGAGTCACTCAAGTTTCTTACTGTCTTTAGTTCAGTGGCTGGCCGTTATGGTAATAGTGGGCAAACAGACTATGCCACCGCAAATGAACTTATGAATCGCCTATGTTGCCAGTTAAATGAGCAGTGGGATAATAAGGTAAAAGTAAAAGCGCTTTGTTGGGGCCCCTGGGGAAAAACCCGGTTTGGTGAAGGTATGGTGACGCCCGAGACTGAAGCGAAATTTGCGCAAAGAGGTGTATTGCTGGTTAGTGCAGAAGAGGGTCGTCAGTTATTTGTAAATGATTTAACCACTAATGACAGGCATGTAGAAATTATTTGTGGTGAAGGCCCATGGGAACAGCAGGAAGAGTCGGTTGGTTATTTTAAAAAAGCCGATGACACTAATGTAAGTAGTTATCTCACGCCGTTATTAGGTAATGCCGAACGTATTACCTTGCCTAAAGGCGATCAAATTATTGAATTTAGCCTGGACGATAATCATGCCTATCTACAGGAGCACTGTATTGATGAAATACCCGTGGTGCCAGCAGCAGTTGCACTTGAAATCATGTCTGAAGCAGCAGCAATACATTGGCCCGGATGGAAAGTAGCTGAGATCCGTGATTTTAAATTGCTCAAAGGTATCGATCTGAAAAATGGTTATAGCAGGCTTAGTATAATCATAGCACCACCACCTTATGGTAGTAGTGAAGGCTTTGAGGTGACCGCAACCATTCAGTCAACCATGGATAATAGTAAGCCGCGTATTCATTATCGAGCGATTATTTGTCTTGAGCAGGTGCTCCCACAAAGTTTTGAACGGAAATCAGTAGAACATACAGAACAACAGTTGAGTGTATCAAAGGCCTACAGTGAGTGGCTGTTTCATGGCCCTAAATTCCAGGTGATTGAAAAAATAAACGGCATGTCTGTTCGTGGTGTTGGCGCAGACGTAAAGGCGTCTCGGCCAGATATCTGGCTAAATACTGTTAATGGTGAATTTGATAGCTGGATTTTTGACCCAGCGATTGTCGATGCAGCGCCACAAATGGCAATTTTGTGGGCACGTATGTTTAGTGATCAAACCGCTTTGCCTGCCCGTTTCGGCAGGGTAGTGCGTTATTGTGAAGCATTGCCAGAACAAATGCATATGGAATTCGAATGTCTCCCCTCCAGTGATACCAGCCAGGTTCGTGCCAATATTTATTATACGGATTCAGCCGGGAAAATTGTATTACTCATAGAAGACATGGAATGTATTTCGAGTGCAGAACTTAATCGGCTGGGCGGCACTATTACAGTGCCCGCAGAAGATGTTGCATAGATTATTTTTGTGAAGGACTATTGAGTGTGACAAAAAAAAATAACACAGAGCTGGAACCGATTGCCATTATTGGTATGTCCTGTGTGTTTCCCCAGGCAGCTGATATCGAATCATTCTGGAATAATATACTTGGATGTGTGGATGCTATTACTGAACCAGCTGACGTCTGGGATGCCGATCGCTATCTTGATTCAGGTCGTATAAATACACCATTTGGTGGCTTTCTCAAGGAACTTTATCGATTCGATCCTCGCGAGTTCGGCATTATGCCAAATTCCGTTGATGGTGGTGAGCCGGATCAGTATCTGGCGCTCCGTGTTACGCGTGATGCACTTAAGGATTCGGGTTACCTGAGGGAGGATTATGATCATACAGATACAGGTATTGTATTAGGTCATAGCACATACCTTCATCGGGGGCAGGGTGTATTAGTGCAGCAACACATTGTGCTGGACCAGACAATCGATCTGCTGCAGGAAGTTATGCCTTCCCTTGATGATGAAAAATTAGCCTCTATAAAAGCACTTCTAAGGAGTAAGTTGCCACCTACAAATGCAGATACATCGCCCGGTCTTGTGCCCAATGTTATGACAGGCCGAATCGCTAATCGCCTGAATCTGCGTGGTCCAAATTATCTTGTTGATGCCGCATGTTCCTCATCCTTGCTGGCTGTAAATTCTGCTATGGATGAATTACGCAATGGACGGAGCAGGATAATGATTGCAGGTGGTGTTAATGCCTCCTTACCCGCAGAGGTATCAGTTATCTTTACTCAGCTAGGTGCATTAAGTGCCAGGGGCAAAGTACGACCCTTTGAAAATGGCAGTGATGGTACCTTGTTGGGGGAAGGGCTCGGTGTTGTTGTATTAAAACGGTTATCCGATGCCATTGAGGATAAGGACAAGGTCTATGCTGTCATCAGGGGTATAGGTCAGGCGAGTGACGGTAAAGGTCATGGCTTGCTTGCACCCAGCGTAGAGGGTGAAACCTTAGCTATCCAGAGAGCCTATGACTCGGCGGCAATCGAGCCCTCAACCATAGGTATGATCGAGGCGCATGGTACTGGTATTCCACTGGGCGATAAAACAGAAGTATCAGCATTAAGAAATGTTTTTGGTGAACGCAATGGTGACCATACTGCAATCGCTCTTGGTTCGGTAAAATCAATGATCAGTCATTGTATCCCCGCGGCCGGTATTGCAGGTCTAATAAAAAGTGCTTTGGCCCTGCACCACAAAGTGCTGCCACCAACATTATGTGCTGATGTAAACCAGACACTTGGTATAAATTCAACCCCGTTGTATGTAAATACAGAATCCCTGCCGTGGATAAAGAAAGCAGGGTTTCCTCGCCGTGCCGGTATTAATTCTTTTGGCTTCGGCGGAATAAATACCCATGCTATTTTGGAGGAAGCACCACCAGCCTCTGTAAAGCCTGAAACATGTTTACACTGGCCAGCAGAATTATGTGTGTTTTCAGCATCTAGTCGTGAAAAATTACTGTCGAAAATACGACAGTTAATTGAATTTCTTAAAGTCGATAATGATTACCGGCTGGTTGATATAGCGAATGCGCTACACAGGGATGATAGTAATGAAAGCTGTCGACTGGCAATTGTGCATAATGATAAAGAGGGTTTAACCAAAAAGCTTAACCAGGCGATTAATCAAATTCAGAATAATGATAAACCACAGTGGTCAACACGTAACGGTGTAATTTTTAGTGAAGTTACCAATGATGGCAAATTGGCCTTTATCTTTCCTGGCGAAGGATCGCAGTATATTGGCATGTTCAAAGATCTTGCTATTTGTTTTGATGAAGTGCGTGAATGGTTCGATTACTGGAGTAGTTTGTATGGTGAAGAGCCGGATGGTAGTACTCGAACAGATATAGTCTTCTCGCCTGCAAGTGAAATGAGCGATGAAAAAATGGCCAGGCTCGAACTGCGATTGCACAGCATGGATATAGGGTCAGAAGCTGTTTTTATTGGCGGCCAGGCTATGTTTTCGTTACTGGTGTCATTGGGTGTTGAAGCCGATGTCATGCTGGGTCATAGTTCAGGTGAGTCTTCGGCACTGGCTGCGTCAGGGGCGATGAAATATAAAAGTCGTGAGCAGCTGGCGGGTTATATTCGAAGACTAAATGAAATTTATAAGGATGTGCTAGGCAGTGGAGGTATACCAACTGGCGCGCTATTAACGGTGGGTGCATTGCCCCAACATACTGTAGAGCATTTTATTCAGGAAGTGGATAAAAACATCCATATTGCCATGGATAACTGCATTAACCAGTTAGTGCTTTTTGGTGATAAATTATCTATCGATAAATTACAGGAAGTACTAAGTGATGCCGGCGGTATTTGTATTCTCCTTCCCTTTGATCGTGGATATCATACGCCGTTATTTTCTGCGGTAAGCAAGGCATTCCTTGATTACTATGATGAGATTGGACTTGGTAAGCCGGGTGTGCCGCTATATTCATGCGCATCTACAGAAATATTCCCTGAAAGTAAAAAGGACATTAAAAAGTTGGCTGCATCACAGTGGTCTAACAGGGTGCGTTTCAGGGAAACTATTGAAAACATGCATAAGGATGGCGTGCGCTATTTTATTGAAGTTGGGCCATCAGGCAACCTGAGCTCGTTTGTAAACGATGTTCTCGTTGGTAAAGATTATGTTTCAATGGCAACAAATATAAGGCGTAAGAACAGTGTAGAACAGGTGCTTGTTGTTTTGGGTAATCTATATGTTAATGGGAAAAACCCTGATATAGCTAAGCTGTTTAAATCAAGAGCTGTACGGGATATTGATTTATCAATTATTGAGAGCAGGAATAGTTATGGGATATTACTGGATAATACTATGCCGGTCATCCAGCTGGACAGCTCCGATCGTAAACAACTAAGATCAATTATAGCTCATGATATCGTGGCTTCAAATACAGGGCAGGCCGTTAATATAGGAGAGGGCAGCAATCCTGTGGTGTCGGGTGCCGACGATGTTGTCGCAGCCTCCGGTCGTGATTCGGTGATGACAGATTACTTTAGTCTGATGAGTGATTTTCTTGAAAAACAGCATTCGCTTATGGGGCTGATAGCTGATGGAAACGATGAACAGTCGAGTGAAAATAAAGATTTTCCGTTTATTACAAATATAATAGATAGTAATGATAACTATATTCGTGCAGCAGTTTACCTGAATGATTACGATGATAATTTTCTGAAGGATCATGTAATATCTGGTGTTGTGTCTGATGATCCAGACCTGAAAGGCCTTTCATGCGTGCCAATGATGGTCAGTCTCGAAATAATGGCAGAGGCCTGTTGTCTACTGGCAGGCCGTAATGATCTTGCAGTGATTAAGAATGTGGCTGCATTTGACTGGATCGCATTAGATGATAATGAACTAGAGCTTGAAGTTTATGTTGAGTTGCTCAGTAATGAAGATGCAACCTATAAGGCTATTTTATCTAATAATAGTAGTACGATTATCTCTACAGAATTTTCCTTTGCCAAAGACTGGGTTTGTCAGGCTATCCCTCAATTAAAAGCGGGGCGTGAGTTCCGCTGGAAAGAAAGCGAAATGTATACCGAGGGTATGTTTCATGGGCCGGTTTTTCAAAGTTTGCATAGAATAACAGGCTGGGATGATGAAGGTATAGATGCCGAATTATCAAAAGTGTCCTTGTCAGACTTCTTTGTCAAGACGGAAA
>JAOUMO010000204.1 GCA_029881425.1 Gammaproteobacteria bacterium | reverse complement strand
TGATTGGTTTTCGTGATATCCATGACGTTAATCTTATGCTGGATGCAGCCAAAAGCAGAAAACGCGCCATTGTTATTGGCGGTGGCCTGCTCGGTCTTGAGGCCGCCAATGGTTTAATTAAGCAGGGTATGGATGTCACCGTGATCCACCTGATGGACTGGCTAATGGAACGTCAGATGGATGTGGTGTCTGGCGAGATGTTAAAAAATTCCCTGGAAAAGCAGGGTATGAAATTTATGATGAAGGCCTCGACCCAGGAAATCCTCGGCGATGGCAGGGTTGAAAGGGTCAGGTTCGCCGACGGTGCAGAAGTCGAGGCCGACCTGGTGGTCATGGCGGTGGGTATTCGCCCCAATATCGAGCTGGCAAAACAAATTGGATTGCATTGTGAACGCGGTATCGTGGTGAACGACACCTTGCAAACCTTTGATCCAAAAATTTACGCCATCGGTGAATGTGTACAGCACCGTGGTTTAACCTATGGTCTGGTTGCGCCCCTGTTTGAAATGGCCAGGGTCTGCGCCAATCACCTGGCGGCCTACGGTATTGGTATTTACCGTGGTTCCGTCACCTCAACCAAATTAAAAGTGACCGGTATTGATTTGTTCTCTGCGGGTGAATTCATGGGCGACGATGACACTGACGATATCGTGGTGCGTGATGCGAGTCGTGGTATTTATAAAAAGGTCGTCATTAAAGACGAAAAAATTATCGGCGCGGTGCTTTACGGTGACACCGTGGACGGTGCCTGGTACTTCCAGTTGATGCGTGAGCAAACCAGCATTACCGATATTCGTGATCAGCTGATGTTTGGCCAGGCACACCTGGGTGACTCGGGTCATGGTGGTAATGTGGTCGCACTGATGTCCGATGATACGGAAATCTGTGGTTGTAACGGTGTCTGTAAGGGCGACGTGGTGAAGGCGATTACCGAGCAGGGCCTGTTTACCCTCGAAGAGGTGCGTGCCCATACCAAGGCATCGTCATCCTGTGGTTCCTGTACCGGCCTGGTCGAGCAGATTATGGAGGCCACCCTGGGCGGTGATTATGAAACACCCGAATCCAAACCCCTGTGTGCCTGTACCGAACATAATCACGATGCCGTACGTGCGGCGATTCGTGATCAGAAGCTGACCCGTATCAGTGATGTCTTTGAACGCCTCAACTGGAAGACCAGTGATGGCTGTGCAAGCTGTCGAATGGCAATCAATTATTACCTCATCAGCAGCTGGCCGAAAGAGGCGGTTGATGACCCGCAGTCACGTTTTATCAATGAGCGCGCACACGCCAATATCCAGAAAGACGGCACCTATTCGGTGATCCCGCGTATGTGGGGCGGTATGACGACACCCACGGAGCTACGTGCCATTGCCGATGTCGCCGAGCAATTCCATCTCGATACGGTACATGTTACCGGTGGCCAGCGTATAGGTTTATACGGCGTGAAGAAACAGGAGCTGCCAGCCGTCTGGAAGGCACTGAATGATAAAGGCCTGGTCTCCGGTCATGCCTATGGCAAGGCCCTGCGCACAGTCAAGACCTGTGTCGGCCGTGACTGGTGCCGATTTGGTACGCAGGACTCAACCGCGATTGGGATCAAGCTTGAGCAGCTCACCTGGGGTTCATGGATGCCACACAAGTTCAAAATGGCTGCATCCGGTTGCCCGCGTAACTGCGCCGAAGCGACGATAAAAGACTTTGGTGTGGTCTGTGTGGACTCGGGTTACGAGCTCCATGTGGGTGGCAATGGTGGGATCAAGGTACGCGCCACAGACTTACTCACACGCGTTGATAGTGAAGCAGACGTGCTGGAATACTCGGCGGCATTTATCCAGCTGTATCGTGAAGAGGCGCGTTACCTGGAAAGAACGGCGCCATGGATAGAGCGCGTTGGTTTGTCCTATGTGAAAGACAGCCTGGTTGAGGACGCAGAAAAACGTAAGGCGTTGGCCGAGCGCTTTAAGGCGTCGCAGCAGGTTACCGGTTCACAAATCGACCCATGGATGCAGCGTGCATCACAGGGTGTTGAGGCGCATGAGTTCGTGCCGCTTAAGGTACTTGCCTGAGCCGCAGCAGATAGGGCTGATGCACACATGAATTTTGGATTTTATATTGCAGGTAATGATGATGTCGAACTGGGTTGAAGTAGGTGCGTTAATCGAGATCCCGCCACTGGGCGCTCGCGTGGTAAAAAATGGTGATATTGATATCGCTGTTTTTCGTAACAACAAAGACGAGGTGTTTGCGGTTAATGATGAATGCCCGCATCGCAAGGGCCAGTTATCGCAGGGGATAGTCCATGACAAGTCGGTTACCTGCCCACTGCACAACTGGAAAATTGATTTGACCACGGGCGAGGCAATGGGCCCGGATAAAGGTTGTACCGGCCACTATGAAGTGAAGCTGGATAACGGAAAAGTATTTATTAATTTGAAGTGATCAATGTTGCGATTACAAAAACTTTAGCACTGCACTGCAGAAAATAAATTGTATTAAATAAAGTTATTTGCCGGAGTCTCCCCCATGTTGTTTGGCCGAAAGAGTAAGAACCCCATAAAAATTGCAGACAAGGGTGTTGTCGAATGGAAATATACGACCTGTGGTTACTGTTCCACCGGTTGTTCGATTGAAGTGGGCATCAATGCCGAAGGCAAGGCGGTGTCCAGTCGGGGTGCCGCCGGAGCCGATGTCAACCGTGGCAAGCTGTGTGTCAAGGGTATTTTTGAACACGAACTGTTTACCACCGAAGGCCGTGGCAGCGAACCGCTGTATCGCGAAAATTATATTGATGACTATACACCGATCGGCTGGGATGCTGCACTGGATACTATGGCCGAAAAAATAAAAGGCATCCAGCAGAAATACGGTCGCGATTCATTTGCCATCATTTCTACCGGGCAGATTCTTACGGAAGAATTCTATACCCTGGGCAAGCTGACTCGCGGTGCTATCGGCACCAATAATTATGATGGCAATACCACGCTGTGCATGGCCTCAGCAGTGTCCGGTTATAAACGGTCATTTGGTTCCGATGGGCCTCCCGGTTGTTACGAAGACTTTGAACATACGGACTGTTTAATTGCCTTCGGCTCCAATCTGCCAGAGCAGCACCCGATTATTTACTGGCGTTTAAAAGAGGCGATGGAAAAGCGTAAATTCCCGCTGATTGTGGTGGATCCGCGCGTCACCATGCTTGCCCAGTTTGCGGATATGCATTTGCCGATTACACCGGGTACCGACCTGGTGCTGTTAAATTCACTCGCCCATGTGATCATGGCTGAAGGCCTGGAAGATAAGGACTACATCAATGCGCACACCAACGGCGCGGACGCATTTAAAGCGCTGGTAAAAGAATACGACCCTGTCAGTGCCGCGAAAATCTGTGGCATTGACGAAGACACGATTCGCAATGTGGCGCGCCTGTATGCGAAGGCGGGCAGGGCGATGTCGATCTGGACCATGGGTATTAACCAGAGCACCCACGGCTCCGATGGTGTCGTGGGGATCAATAATCTAAACCTGATTACCGGTAATATTGGTAAGGCCGGTGGCACCAGTTTATCGATTACTGGCCAGTGTAATGCCATGGGTACCCGTGAATGGTCATCCTGTTCCGGCCTGCCCGGTTATCG
>JAOUMO010000048.1 GCA_029881425.1 Gammaproteobacteria bacterium | reverse complement strand
CGCGAACACCAATAGAACCGTGCATGAGTTCGATTAGCTGTTTTGAAATGGCCAGTCCGAGACCGGTGCCAGAATTATGTTTATAAATATCATTATTGGCCTGGGTAAAGGATTCAAACAGGTTGGCTTTATCTTTTTCGGAAATGCCCGGCCCCGTATCAATAATCTCTATAAGTAGCTCCTGCCCGACTTTGGTCTCAACCGTTTTAACATTGAGTGTAACGGAACCCTGCTCGGTAAATTTAACAGCATTACCAACAAGATTTGAAATAATCTGGCGCAGTCTTAAGGGGTCTGCAGAAATAAAGTTGGGTAAGTTGCTACTGATCTGGAAGATAAGTTTGAGTTTTTTGCCTTCAGCAGTGGCTGAAAATAAAGAGATCACAGAGGCAAGGCAGTCATTTATATCGACAGCCTTGGACTGTAGTTCAAGCTTGCCCGATTCGATGCGGGAGAAGTCGAGGATGTCATTGACTATATTTAAAAGATCATTAACGGAGGTGTTGATAGTGTCGACATAACTTTGTTGCACATCATTGAGTTTTGTCTGCAATAGAAGGTTGGTGAAGCCGACGATGCCATTCATGGGAGTGCGAATTTCGTGACTCATATTGGCAAGAAATAGTGTCTTTGCACGATTGGCCTGTTCAGCCTGCTCCTTTGCCTGGATCAGGCTGTCCTCAGCATGTTTTTTCGCAGTGGTGTCCCTGCCCGTGCCTTCAATGCCAATATTCGCGTTGTTGTCATCCAGTAAAAAACGGGCATTAGTTGATACCCAGACAGTCGAGCCATTTTTGTGCCTCAGTGTGATTTCATATTGCTCGATATGTCCATCATTGTTTTCAAGTGCCTGTAGGAATAATTCGCGTTGTTCCGGGTGTGTATAGAATTCAGTAATAAAGTGGCCGCACAATTCATCTTGTGTATATCCTAGTAGTTCGGTTACGGATGAGGATACGAACAGCAGTTTTCCTTCTTCATCAACGCGATAATAGGTGTCCTGCAGGTTGTTGAGTACACCTTTTAATTCTTTTTCTGCACGCGATAGTTTGCTTTCTATGGCGGCATATTGACTGGCGTGTTGTTCAATAATTTCCTGTATGTGATGGAGTTTGTTTTTTTTCTGGTACCAGAGTAGTAAGGCTATACCAGCCATAGCCAGTAGTACGGTTAATAACATCCATGTAGTGCTCATGGCTTCAGTCCTCGATGGCTTGATTAAGTATCTGTGTCATTTTATTGCTGAACGAGACAAGGTATATCTCTTTGGGTCGTTCATGGGTCATCATGAAATCAGTTATTTCATGGACTGCAATTTTTGCTGCCTGATCGGGGGGGAATCCATAAACGCCACAGCTAATAGCTGGAAAGGCAATGGATTTTAAAGCATTATTACTGGCCAGTTGAAGGCTGTTCCTGTAACAGTTGGCAAGGAGACTTGCCTCATTGTGTGTGCCTCCCTGCCAGATTGGTCCCACCGTATGTATAATCTGTTTTGCCGCAAGCTTATAAGCAGCGGTTATTTTTGCCTGGCCCGTGTCACAGCCATTTAAGGTTTTACATTCTTCCAGTAATGCCGGCCCTGCGGCCCTGTGTATGGCGCCATCTACGCCGCCGCCGCCGAGTAAGCTATTATTGGCCGCATTGACAATGACATCAACATCTAATGTTGTTATATCGGCCTGTATAATATGCAAGCCGGACAAGCTTTATTGCTTCCATTTCATAACTTCAGACACATCATCAAAGAAGCTGTTGTGATACTGTTTGCCTGGGTCGTAGTACATCGCAAAAACAATCAGGAATCCCATCAGAAGACCAAAAATAATGGCACTTATGATACTGCCAGCACTGGTCTTTTTACGTTTTTTCTGTTTCTTCTGGGACATCTTGTTATCCAGGTTGGGTCAATAGTCATTGAGATTGTGGTACTGGCTTGACGCAATTGTAATCAGGATTGACAAATACAGCAATAATATGTGGATCTTTGCTGTTGTTGTATGTGTTTGAGTGGCGTGCCGCAGTGGGGACAAGGCTGGTCTTTTTTCCCGTAGACATTCAGTGTTTGCTGGAAATAGCCGGGTTTACCATCTTCGTGAGTGAAGTCGCGAAGTGTAGTGCCGCCCTGCTGTATCGCCTTGCTAAGGATTTCTTTGATGGCCTGGGTAAGGTTTTGAAGACGCGTTATGGATATGCGATTACATTGTCGTTTGGGGTTGATGCCGGCGAGAAACAGGGCTTCATTGGCATAAATATTACCCACGCCGACTACGACCTGGCTGTTCATAATGAATGATTTAATACTAATGCGGCGATTTTTTGCCTTCTGCGCGAGATATTTGGCTGTAAAATCTTCCGTCAGCGGTTCCGGGCCAAGGCCCTGGAGGAGCTTATGTTGCAGAGGATTTTTTTTTGTCCATAAAACGGCACCAAAACGGCGGGGATCCCTGAGGCGGAGTATCGTTTTATCATTGAACAGGATATCGAAGTGGTCGTGTTTTTCTGGCGCTCTGGATGTATCTGTTATGCGCAGGCTGCCCGACATGCCGAGGTGGATAATCAGGCAGCCCTTGCCCGACTGTAATAACAGGTATTTGCCGCGACGTTCAACACTGTGAAATGTTTGATTAATAAGTTCGGTCTTTAACCTGGCGGGTATTGGCCAGCGTAATTTTTTCTGGCGGATAATCACGTCGCTGATGGGTTTATTTATTACATGGGGCTGGATGCCTCGACGACTGGTTTCAACCTCGGGTAATTCAGGCATCCTTATCATCCCGTTTTTCTTTTTGCGGATAAATTAATTTATTGATAAGGCTATTGTCGAGGTGGTATTCGATATTGAGTTCGGGCCGGGCAAGAATGAGCCAGGGTTTGTCGTCACTGATTTCAAAAATAATACGCCTCTTATTATTCAGTTGAATCTCGATTTTGCCAAGGTTTTTTCTTGGCATATAGGCATGGATACCAAAAGCCTGTGCCGATTTCCAGTTGGCGATTAGCTCATTAACCTGGTCGGCATTGACTGTGTTTTTACCTCGTGACTGCCACATGTTATTGCTGTCTTTTTCCAGCGCAAGGTCGGGCAGGATAAGTTTTTCAATAATGGATAATCTGTCTACCAGGGATAGATCTAAAAAGCTGCTGGGTTGTGAGCTAATGAGTGGGTAAAGCTTATCCTCTATCAGTGCAATTTTTCCTTGATGGTGGATGTAGCGTTTCTGGTTGACGGGATTTGTAATGCCAAAGTCTATTTGTATGGCATCAAACTTTATACTGGCTGCGGCGGGCAACAGGCCAAATTTTTCAAGAGAGGCCTTGTCGGCCGGATAACTGTGCTCGACCATTAGCTGGAGTAAATTGAGCAGCTGGTTGATCCTGAACTCGTGCGCGGGCAAAGTGTAGGGCGTGATCATTTGCCATTGGTTATTTTGTTTGTGTAAAACAATGTCGCCCTTTGTCCTGGCTATGGTGATATTTTCAATGGTGTTTTTATCGCCAGGGATAAATCGTACAGTCTTATCATCTTTGTCTGCTGTCAATACGGCCAGGGTGGCGAGACCAATGACGGCTATAAGCAGCAGTAAATTTACGAGTAGGCGAGACTGCATTATCGGTTACGTCGTTTGTGCCATATAAAAATACCCGTGAGCAGTAACAATAATGGCAGGACAACAAGGAACCCGAAACCAATGATGGCGACCTGGGAATCATTCAGTTCAAGTCTCAGGTCGGGTGCATTTTTCGGTGCAATAGAAATTAACGCATCATCCTCGCTTAACCAGTTCATGATATTCATGCCCAGTAATAGATTGGCGCCCGCGCCCAGTGATGTATTGGCAAGAAAATCACTGTCGCCAATAATGACGATACGTTGTGTACGTTTCTCAGCCTGTTTTTCAAGGGCGTAAGCAATATGTAAGGGTCCCCTGGTATCGCCCTTATCCGCTTCGAATTTCACATCCAGGGCAAAGCCATCGGTTTCGGACCAGCTCTCCGGCTGGGTCTGTAGCAGGGGTGATGCCTGCCATTCGGTATCCGCTTTTGGTGTCAAAGCACGGGCAATGGGAAACAGGGTGTTATAACGAATGTCGTTGGTTATCCTGTGCGGGTTATAGGCGAGGATGGGTACCACGGCCGGGTGTTGAATGCGCAGGGTTTCTTTGAGGTTTGGATTGGTATCAACCACTATGCCCCTGTTAAAGACCATACCCAGTTGATCGGCAATGGGCTGCAGGGTCGATAGCTCGCCCGGATCCTGTAGCCATAACAGGTTGCCACCCTGCTGTATGTATTGGCTTATTTTTGCTACCTCGGTCTCAAGCAGGGCCTGGCTCGGTGAGCCCAGTACCAGTGCTGTAGTATTCTCCGGTATGGTCTCGCTGAGCAGATTTAGCGTATTGATTTTGAAACCACTGGTAATCAGGGATTGTTTAAATTGCGCATAACCTGTGTTGCTCGTGCTGTCCGGGTCGCGTTCACCGTGGCCCTGGATGAAAAGCAGTAGCGACTCTGTCTTCCTGCTTAAACGCAGTAGTGCATTGCTGACATTGGTTTCATTTAACGAATCAACCAGTTCCTGTCGGTCACCGAGGCGGATCAGGGTCTGCCCATAAAGGCTGATGTTGTCCGCCTTGGCGAGTTCTATATCCAGTTCGGGATTGAGTACCTGGAAATCAAAATCGGCTTTGTGTTGTTTGTAACGATTGAGAATCTCACTTGCCGCCTGCTTCAGGCGAAGGTCTTCTGTTTGATAGCTGCGAACAAGTACCGGGCCATCGAGTTCAGTGAGCAGTTTTACCGTATCATCACTCAAAGAATTGCGCTTGTTCATGGTCCAGTCAGACTGGATATTATGCTGCAGGCTTAACCAGGCAATGAGGCCGATACCGGTTAAAAACAGCAGTATAAAAATAGCATACTGGATTCGATACTGTAGTCGTGTTTTTTGCGTGACATCCATGATTTATTTCTGTAACCGAATCGCATCCAGCTGGCGGATGCTAAGAATAATAAAGGTGCAGATAAATAACAGGTAATAGATAAGGTCACTGCTATTCACTATGCCCCTGAGCATGGGGATGTTGTGTTTGATAATGGATAGATAGCTGAATACGGTGCCGCCCTGTTCAACCGCGCTGCCTGCCACATCGATAATCCAGAACATAATCAGCAGCCCAAAGCTGGCGACTGCCGCGACTGTGGGGTTTTTTGTCGTCGATGAAATATAAAGCCCGGCCGCGGCAAAGGCCGTGAGTAATAAGATGAGTCCCATCATGCCCGATAATAGCTTGCCCATGTCCAGTGATGTGCCCATCAACAGGGAGAGAGGCATCAGCGTGATCATGGCAACCAGGATGACAAGAAACAGTACAAGGCCGAGATATTTACCCAGCACGATTTCTGTCATTGATACCGGCGAGGATAATAATAGCTGCAGGCTGCCGTTGCGACGTTCTTCGCTGATAAGGCGACTGCTTAATAATGGCGTGATCATCAGCATCAGGCTGCTGGCGGTGTTAAACAGGGGGGCGACAATAAGGTCGGTAGCGCCGGGTGCATTTTCTATCACAGCAAGCTGTGCCTGTAACGAAAAGAAGCTGTCCATTTGTGCAAAAAATAACCAGGCGAGAATAAACTGAATAACCGCGAGCAGGGTCCAGGCCAGTGGCGATAAAAACAGGTTACGTAATTCGCGTAAGGCGATGCGGGTAATCATCCCTGTTGTACCTCGTGATTATCGGGGGCACTCGCCTGGCCGGCAACCAGCTTGACAAAAATATGTTCCAGGGTCTGTTGCTCCGGCATGAGTTCACGTAGCTGCCAGTGGTTTTCCGTGGCGGCTATTGTTAATGCATCCGTGGTGCGTTCGATATTGTCCGTATCCAGGTAGTAACGGTTATTTTCGAGTGAACTGACATCCTGTACAGCACTGAGCTGGCCCAGTTGCTCGATCGAGGGGGGCTGTTTGAAAGTGACGAGCAACCGACCCTGTGTTGAGGTTTCATTCATTGCGGATAGTGTATCGCTAAATACCAGTAGCCCATGATCCATAATTTGTACTTTATTACAGATAGCCTGGACCTCGGGCAGGATATGCGTCGATAAAATCACACCATGCTGCTTGCCCAGTTCGGCGATAAGCTGTCGAATCTCCCGTATCTGTATCGGGTCAAGACCTACCGTGGGTTCATCGAGAATAATGACATCCGGGTTATGCAGTATGGCCTGGGCAATGCCAACGCGTTGTTGAAAGCCTTTTGACAGGTTGCCTATAAGGCGTTTACTGACGCTCGTCAAATTACAGCGCTGCTTCGCCTGTTCTATCGCCTGTGGAATGGCCCTGCTCTTTATATTGCGCAGACGTGCGGCATAGGCCAGGTATTCATCCACGGTGAGGTCAGTATAAAGTGGTGGCTTTTCTGGCAGGTAACCAATGTGCTGTTTGGCCTGTTTGGGTTGATCCAGTAAATCAATGCCATTAATCAGTATTTGCCCGGCACTGGGGGCGAGTACGCCACTCAGCATCTGCATGGTGGTCGATTTACCGGCACCGTTAGGGCCAAGAAAACCGAGTATATCGCCCTGCTGTAAATCAAAGCTGAGCTTATTCACCGCCAGGGTGTCGCCATACTGGCGATAAATATTTTTTGCCTGGATCAGAAGTTTTGACATGGTGCAAAATAGTAATCAGCTGGCATCGATTAAGCAAATGGATTGTGTTTTATTTTGCCAGTTGGAGTTCGAAAATCTTTCCCAGCACCTGGCGCACCTGTTCAATACTCAGGTAGATTCGCTTATAACTGTCATCCCAGTGCAGGCAGCTGAGTTTGCGCACATCGGGCTGCGATGCCGAGCGTAGATAATAGTCATTGGCGAAGCCGACTATGTCACCATCATTGAACAGCCTGGTGGAGAGGCTGGCAAATAGAGCCTGTCGACTAACGTAACGAATATCCGTTGCAACTTTATATATAGTGAACCGGTCGGGGTGGATGGTCTGGATACTAGTATCCAGGCTGTTGATTTCAAATTCACAGTGGGGCTTATACTGGTTGACCTGTTTTAGGGGCAGCACCTGGCCCTGCTGGATAAATACGCGGGCAGTACCTGGTGGGATTTCAATGGCCTGCAGCAGGATGAGTAATGAACCGACGGGTACCGGATAGAGGGCCGAGCGCTCATCGGCAATAATATGTCGCTCACAGGCTGTAAGCAGTAACAGGCATAGAACAGTGACTATGCCGCTTCCGATCAGTCGGTAAACCCGGATTACAGCGTGTTTATGGGCCATGATCATCAGCTATGAAAACGGTATTATTAACCTGTTTGTAGTAAAGCTGTATACATCGCTATGTGATTTTATACTAACAAACTTTTTTCCAGTAAAAACAGGGAATTTGCTTGTTATTTCGATTGGTGGCACTATCCTTGGTTAATCATTTATTAATAGTGATTAATTCTAATTATACACAATACCCGAGGAGTAAATAATGGCTTCTAATAATGCACAGGATTATTGGAAAGCAAATCTGCGTCTGGTACTGGGATGTTTGGTCGTCTGGTTTGTTGTCTCATATTTGTTTGGAATTCTACTGGTTGATGTTTTAAACACAATCAATATAGGTGGCTATAAACTGGGTTTCTGGTTTGCCCAGCAGGGCTCGATCTATACCTTTGTCGTACTGACTTTCTTTTACGCCTCGCGAATGAACAAGCTCGATCGCGAATTTGACGTCCACGAAGATTAAGGGGAAGCTGACTGATGGAATTACAAACATTAACGTTTATAGTTGTTGGCTTTACCTTTGCGATTTACATCGCTATTGCTATCTGGGCACGTGCCAGTACCACCAGTGAATTCTATGTGGCGGGCAAGGGCATACATCCAGTGGCTAATGGTATGGCAACCGCGGCAGACTGGATGTCTGCGGCATCCTTTATTTCCATGGCGGGCCTGATTGCCTTCAAGGGCTATGATGCCTCGGTATACCTGATGGGCTGGACCGGTGGCTATGTGCTGCTGGCGATGCTGCTGGCACCCTACCTGCGTAAATACGGCAAATTTACCGTGCCCGAGTTTATTGGTGATCGCTATTATTCCAAGGCGGCGCGTATTGTCGCGGTTATCTGTCTTATTGTCGCCTCACTGACCTATGTTATTGGCCAGATGAAAGGCATAGGCGTGGCCTTCTCACGATTCCTCGAGGTCTCATTTGAAGTTGGCCTGTTTGCCGGTATGGCGATCGTCTTTGTCTATGCGGTATTAGGTGGCATGAAGGGCGTAACCTATACGCAGATTGCCCAGTACTGTGTGCTGATTTTTGCCTATACCGTACCTGCCGTCTTTATTTCCCTGAACCTGACCGGTAACCCGCTGCCACAGCTGGGCCTGGGTAGTACCATGGCGGATGGCAGCGGTGTTCATTTACTGGATAAGCTGGACCTGGTGCTGGGGGACCTTGGCTTTGCCGCCTATACCGAGCAGAAGGGGTCGACGATTAACATGTTCCTGCTGACCCTGTCGCTGATGATCGGTACTGCGGGTCTGCCCCATGTTATTACCCGCTTTTTCACCGTACCCAAGGTGAGGGATGCGCGTAGCTCAGCAGGCTGGGCGCTGGTATTTATCGCCATCCTCTATACAACAGCGCCAGCTGTGGGTGCCATGGCACGTCTTAACCTGATGAATACCATCCAGATCGGTGAAGTCGGCTCTGCCGAGGGTAACCTGCTGTATGCGGATCGTCCGCAGTGGTTTACTAACTGGGAGAAGACCGGGCTGTTGAAATTTGAAGACAAAAACGGTGATGGTCGTATCCAGTATTACGATGACAAGAACAAGGATTTTGCAGCCACTGCAGCCGCAGCGGGCTGGAAAGGCAATGAAATGGTCAAGGTCGATCGTGACATCATGGTACTGGCCAACCCTGAAATTGCCAACCTGCCTAACTGGGTCATTGCCCTGGTCGCAGCGGGTGGTATTGCCGCAGCACTATCAACAGCGGCGGGCCTGTTGCTGGCGATTGCCTCATCCATATCCCATGACCTGTTAAAAGGCGTCTTCAGGCCGGATATCTCTGAGAAGCAGGAGCTGGCGGCCAGTCGTGTTGCCATGGGTGGTGCCATTATAGTGGCCGGTTACTTTGGCCTGCATCCGCCGGGATTTGCCGCACAGGTGGTGGCGCTGGCCTTTGGCCTCGCCGCATCATCCCTGTTCCCGGCATTGATGATGGGTATCTTTGTTAAGCGTATCAACAACAAGGGTGCTATCGCCGGTATGTTGTCCGGCCTGGGTGTAACCCTGCTCTATATCTTCTGGTTCAAGGGCTGGTTCTTCCTGCCGGGTACAGAGATGATGGCCAATAAGCCAGAGAACTGGTTGATGGGTATTTCACCCGAGGCCTTTGGTGCAGTAGGTGCCATGGTGAACTTCGTCGTGGCCTGGGTTGTGGCCAATGCAACGGAAGAGCCACCGGAGCATATCCAGCACATGGTTGAGGATATTCGTGTCCCAGCCGGTGCAGGTAGCGCATCTAATCATTAAGATGTATTTATGTGAATGAGACAAAGGCTCCTTATGGGGCCTTTGTTTTTTTATTTAAAAGAAATTATTCTAAGACTATGAACCGACATAAACGTATGGCGATACTTATCGCCCCTTTCCTGGCAATAGGTGGATATATTGCTGCCGATTATTATTACCAGGGGCAACAGGCTGAAAAGCTACCCCGGCTGGTTTCCACTGGTGATTGCCGTCCCGTACAGAAAAATTGCCGATTGCAGGCAGGTGACCTGGCGCTGGATATTTCTATGGACAGCCTGCAGCCGGGCGTGCACCTGCCCGTGTTGCTAGAGTCCTCTGTCGCACTGGACGATGTACTCATTGCGCTGGGTGATGGCGGTGTTGATCAGATGCCGCTGCGTATGCAGGGCGATCAACAGGCTGTGCGCTGGCATGCTGATATCTTACTGGACCCATCAATACATCCTGGAAAGTTGCTATTACGGCTGGTGGTGACCTATAAAGCCAATAACTACTTTGCGGAGTTAAGCGTCAAACCCTGATGCTATAACCGGATATTATGGAAATAGAGCAACTCGAGATACATGATTACCTGGGCCAGTGTCCACCACTGGATAAGCTGACTGACAAACAGCTGGATGCGCTGGTTAATCAAATTGAAATCAGTTATGTGCGCCGTGGTGTCGAATTACTCAAGCTGGGTGAGATCAATTCCTTCGTGTATTTGATTCGCAGTGGAGCCATGTCCGTGTATGACGCAGACGGCCAGCTGCAGGGTGAGTTTGCCGAATCGAGCTGGCTGGGCTACCGCTCCGTATTGCGGGGTGGACTGGTCACCATGCCTATCCGGGCGCTGGAAGATAGCCTGCTATACGCTATTCCTGCCGAGTTATTCAGGCAACTGGTCAATGATTACGACTTTGTAAAACAGTTTTTTTCAAAACAGAAAACCGAGCGCTTGCGTACGGCGACGCGGGACTCCCGTAGTCGTTATGGCAATGCCCTGGTGGCGACATCGGTACGTGAATTAATTCATGGTGAGCCATTAATGGTCGAAGAGTCGGCGACTATACGCCAGGTGGCGCAGGCGATGACGGCTGCCGGTTACACTATTGCGCTGGTTATGAAACAGGGGCTGTTGACCGGCATAGTCACCGATCGTGCCTATTGCACCAAGGTGGCCGCCAGGGATTTATCACTCGATGCATCGGTTGTCGAGATCATGACAAAAAATCCGATTACCATCCCGGTCACCAGTCGCGGCTCCGATGCCCTGCTCATTATGGCGCGGCATAACATTCGCCATCTCCCGGTGTTTGAGCAGCAACAACTTGTTGGTGTGGTCACGGCGACGGACCTGATTCGCGAACAAAGCCATAATGCCATTTACCTGATTAATGAAATCCACCGCGCCAAAGATGAAAACGAGCTGAAATTGTTGAGCCGGCAACTGCCCGATTCCCTGATGGTGCTGGTGAGTAATAGCCTTACCGCCTATGACATTGGTCATGCCATCAGTTCTATCGGCAGGGCGATTACCCAGCGGCTACTGCACTTTGCTGAACACAGGCTGGGTGCCGCCCCGGTAGGCTATGCCTGGATCGTTGCAGGCTCCATGGCGAGGAATGAACAGACCGCTGTCTCAGACCAGGATAATGCGCTCATATTATCGGACGATTATGATGAGGCGGAGCACGGTGAATATTTTGAAAAACTCAGTCGCATCGTTTGTGATGGTCTAAATCACTGCGGTTACATCTATTGCCCCGGTGATGTCATGGCCACGAATAAACAATGGCGCCAGCCGCTTGCTGTATGGCTGGGTTATTTTAGCCAGTGGATTGATCAGCCCGAACCCATGGCATTGATGTATGCCAGTATATTTTTTGACCTGAGATGTGTACACGGTGATCAGGCATTGCTGGAAAAGGTACAGGCCATGGTGCTACAGAAGACCCGCAGTAATTCTATTTTTCTTGGTCACATGGCGAATAATGCGCTCAAATACCAGCCTCCCCTTGGTCTCTTCAGGAACTTTGTGCTGGAAAAAACAGGGCGTGAGGAAAAGGCGCTCAATTTAAAAAAACGTGGCACGGTGCCGGTCATCGACCTGGCGCGTGTCTATGCGTTATCCGCGGGACTGCCGCAAATTAATACACAGGACAGGCTGGAGGCCGCCTGTGCCGCTGGTGTATTGAGTCGTGAGGGCATGGAAGATTTAATAGACACGTTTGAGTTTGTTAGTAGCGTGCGTTTGAAACACCAGGCGGCGCAGGTGCAACAGGGAGAAGAGACGGATAATTACGTATCACCAGAAAAACTGACATCGCTTGATCGGCGGCATCTGAAAGATGCCTTCGATGTGGTGCGTACTATCCAGTCGGTTATGGAACAGCGTTATAAAGTGTGATGATGATATCCACGCTATTTTCTTTATTGCCGCAGGATCTTTACCGGCGTTATCTATTGAAGCGTGTTGCCGCGGGTGCACTATTTCGTTACCTGCAAATACCGCTCGCCAGTAGAAAAAAAACAGTTTTTGATACGGAGTTCGTAGCGCTAGATTTCGAAACCAGTGGTTTGGATGCAAAAAATGACCGGCTGTTAAGTATTGGTTATGTCGTTATTCGCCATGGGCGTATCATCTTAAAAGAAAAAAACTATTACCTGGTTAAGCCCGATATAATAATGCAGGCAGATAATGTCGCCATACACGGTATTACCGATGATGCTGTACAGTCAGGTAGCGGCTTTGCTGCGGCAATGGAGGACCTGTTGTCGGTGATTGCAGGGCGCGTGATGATTGTCCATCATGCCTCGGTGGAAAAGAATTTTATTAACCGGGCCTGTCAAAAGTTATATGGTTATGCGCTGCCGATGCGTGTGATCGACACCATGAAACTGGCTGAAAAGGCAATGAAGCAGAAACAGCAGCCTATTGCTACGAATAGTTTACGCCTGTTTAATCTCCGTGCGCAATTTGGCCTGCCACGTTATCGTGCGCATAATGCGTTAGAAGATGCCATCGCCACGGCAGAGTTGTTCCTCGCTATGGCGAGCCGGAAGGCGAGTGATTTACACAGTTGCACATTAAAAGATTTTTTGTAGTCCACACTTTTTAAAAATATAGATCGAATATATGAAAGCATCCTGGCTTGGCGTTGATACCGGTGGCACCTTTACGGATTTTGTTTTTTTTGATGGCGAGCGATTAAAAATCCATAAAGTACTATCGACACCCGATGCACCAGAAAGGGCTATTTTACAGGGCATTGAAGAACTGGGTCTGGATACCTGTGGCCTGCGGCTGGTGCATGGCTCAACGGTCGCGACCAATGCAGTGCTTGAAGGCAAGGGTGTTAGCACCGCCTATATCACCAACCGGGGTTTTGCTGATGTATTACAGATTGGTCGCCAGGCAAGGCGTGAACTCTATAATCTTAGCCCGGAAGCGCCGCCTGAACTCGTAGCACAGGCCTTTTGCCTTGAGGTGGATACGCGATTATCCGCACAGGGGGAGTTATTGCAGCCACTGACGGATGCATCATTGCATAACCTGCAACAGCAAATAGAGCAGTTAAAGCCGACCGCAGTGGCGATTAATTTACTGTTTTCCTTTCTGGATGATGCGCAGGAAAAACAGGTTGAAGCCGTCATCCCTGAGGGCATATTTATTAGCCGTTCCTCAGATGTCCTGCCCCAGTACAGGGAATATGAGCGTGGTATGACGACCTGCCTCAATGCCTATGTGGGTCCCCTAATGCAAAATTATCTGGGTCGACTCGAGCGGGGCGTTGAAGGTGGCGTGGTTTCTGTGATGCAAAGTGCCGGCGGCACCATTGGTGCGGCACAGGCCGGTCACCATGCCGTGCACCTGTTGTTATCGGGCCCCGCCGGTGGTCTCAAAGGTGCACAGTACGTAGCCGGCCTTGCGGGTTATCAACAGCTGCTGAGTTTTGATATGGGGGGCACCTCGACCGATGTGGCCCTGATGGATCATGGTATTGCACTAACCTCTGAGGGCATGATTGGTGATTATCCGGTGGCTATACCTATGGTCGATATGCATACCATTGGTGCCGGTGGCGGTTCAATTGCCCGGCTGGATGCCGGTGGTATGTTGCTGGTAGGACCAGAGTCTGCAGGGGCTGCGCCCGGGCCTGCCTGTTATGGTCAGGGGGGAGGCGAGGCAACGGTGACCGATGCGAATTTACTACTGGGTCGTTTACTGCCCGCTGCCTTTCTTGGTGGTGGCATGGCGCTAC
>JAOUMO010000203.1 GCA_029881425.1 Gammaproteobacteria bacterium | reverse complement strand
AGCACCAGTGCAAAACCAATCATCACAGAATTAAAGCCTTTTGCGATGTTGTCCTTACCCAGGCTGGGGCCAACGGTGCGTTCTTCTACAATCTCTACCGGGGCACGTAAGGCACCGGCGCGCAGCAGTAATGAAAGATCACGCGCTTCTGCTGAACCCAGGCCCGTAATCTGGAAGTTTTTACTGAAGACTCCCTGGATAGTCGCGATGTTAATGACTTCTTCGGTGCGTGTGCGTACCTTAACATCCTTACCATCAACCTCTTTGGTTTGTATTTTGTTTTCAATAAATACAACCGCCATCGGTTTTTTCAGGTTATCGCGGGTGGTTTCACCCATTTTCTTCGCGCCCTTAGAGTCAAGGCGCACGGATACAGCGGGTGAACCGGACTGCGAATCGATGGTAGATGATGCGTCGTTAATCTGGTCACCGGTAACAATGACCCGGCGTTTCAGCAGTACCGGTTTACCATCACGTTCATGATAAAGTTTGGCATTAAGTGGAACACGACCGGTTTTTTCCGCATCCATCCAGTCATTGAAGGTACCTTCGACCAGGCGGAATTCCAGGGTCGCTGTTGCACCCAGGATTTCTTTTGCTCGTGCCGTATCCTGCACACCGGGCAACTGCACCACGATGCGTGAATCACCCTGTTGCTGGATCACCGGTTCTGCTACACCCAGTTCATTAACACGATTACGCAGGGTTGTAATATTCTGCAGGATGGCTGCACGTTTTTCATTTCGAATGGCTACTTCAGTCAGCTTTGCCTGCACCATGAAGTTGTCTTCATCTGTGGTGTAATCCAGATCACGGAATTCACGCTTGAGTGCGCTATTACCCTTTTCCATGTTATCGAGATCACGGAACTTGATATTGATGGTCTGGGCTTCAGTGCTGATCCCCAGGTAACGGATTTTCTCATCCCGTAAATAACTGCGCATGTCCGAGACCAGGATATTTTCCAGTCGCGTAATCGCAGAATCCATATCCACTTCCATGAGGAAATGCACACCACCACGTAAATCGAGGCCCAGGTACATGGGTACCGCATTAAGAGACTGTAGCCATGCGGGTGTTGCCGGTGCCAGGTTTAGCGCGACAGTGTAGTTATTGTTTCTTTTAATCAGGTCGAATGACTTGATCGCATCCACTGCGGTTAACTGCTCGTCTTCTGATGCAAAACGAATCAGTACACGGCCACTCACCGATTCCATTACCTTGTAATCAATTGAAGACTTTTTAAGGAATTCTGCCAGTTGATCCTGTGTTGCCTGATCAACCTGCTGGTTACGTAATGCAATTAAAACTGAGGGATCCTCGCCGTAAAGATTGGGCAGTGAATAGACACTGCCGACTAATAGCACGACGAGGAGTAGGAGATATTTCCATACTGGATAGTGATTTATCATTATTATTAAGCTCGTTTAGTCTGCTTTTTGTTCTTTAATGGTTCCCTTTGGCATCAGAGCACCAACTGAGCTTTTCTGGATATTGATGCTAATGTCCGGCGCAATTTCCAGTAAAATGAAGTTTTCATTAACCTTGGTGATCTTGCCGAGCATACCGCCCTGGGTAATCACTTCATCACCCTTTTTCAGGCCTTCGGTCATTGTCTTATGTTCCTTGGCACGCTTGCTCTGGGGACGAATCAGGAAAAAATAAAACAGTGCCAGTAAGCCCAGCGGAAACAGTAATGCAGTGATAGGATCACCCTGTTGTGCGGCGGCTGCGCCACCTTCTGCCAGTGCATCAGAAATGAAAAAACTCATAGTAACCCCCAATTTTTATTGTTCGTATGCCGGATACAGGCTCATTTTTCAAAGCGCCTGTATCTGGCTATCTAATTTTGTGGCGTATTATGCCATATTAAGTGTGTAAACATCAGCTTAAGATCACAATCAATCCGCTGTATCCACCGCCTTGCCCAGTTTTGCGTAGAATTCCTTTACATAGTCATCAAAGCGGTCTTCTTCAATGGCCTGGCGGATCTGTTTCATCAATCGTTGATAAAAATACAGGTTATGGATGGTATTGAGGCGCGAGCTGAGGATCTCACGGCACTTATCCAGGTGGCGTAAGTAGGCGCGACTGTAATTACGGCAGGTATAACAGCCACATTCCTCATCGATGGGCCGGGTATCATTGGCGTACTTGCTGTTGCGAATCTTCACTATGCCCGTAAAGGTGTAGAGAAAGCCGGTACGTGCATTGCGCGTGGGAATCACGCAGTCGAACATATCCACCCCGCGGCGTACCGATTCAATAATATCCTCCGGCGTACCAACCCCCATTAGATAGCGGGGATGATTAGTGGGTAACAACGGCGTGGTGACCTCAAGCACCTTGTTACGCTCATCCTTGGGCTCACCGACTGACAGGCCGCCGATGGCATAGCCGTCAAAGCCGATATCCACCAGGGCCTTACTGGACTGGATACGTAAATCAGAATGCATACCGCCCTGCACTATGGCAAACAGGGCCGATGGGTTATCGCCATGGGCCTGTTTGCTTCTAGCAGCCCAGCGTAGCGATAGCTCCATGGAGTCACGGGCCTCTTGCTCTGTCGCCGGATAGGGTGTGCATTCATCGAATATCATGACGATATCCGAGCCCAGATCGCGCTGGACCTGCATCGATTTTTCCGGTGTCAGCATCACCTTGGCGCCATCAACGGGTGAATTGAAACTCACACCCTCCTCGGTAATCTTGCGCAGCTTGGCCAGGCTAAACACCTGGAAACCACCGGAATCCGTGAGAATCGGTTTATCCCAGTGCATAAAATCGTGCAGGTCGCCATGGGCCTTGATGATGTCAGTGCCGGGGCGCAGCATCAGGTGAAAGGTATTACCCAGGATAATCTCGGCACCCAGCTCTTTTAGCTCTTCTGGCGTCATCGCCTTGACCGTGCCGTAGGTGCCCACGGGCATGAATGCCGGGGTTTCGATGGTGCCACGGGGAAAACTCAGGCGACCCCGGCGAGGGCCTGTGTCGCCTTTTAATAATTCGAACTTCATCAATGACATAGAGAAACTTCTTAATGTAAATTATATTCGGTATTAACCATCTTGCATGGCACAATCGGCGATTGTATCAATGAACATGGCATCACCGTAACTGAAAAACCGGTATTTTTCCTCAACCGCATGGCGGTAGGCAGACATCATGTGCTGGTGCCCGGCCAGCGCACTCACCAGCATCAACAGGGTCGACTGGGGCAGGTGAAAATTGGTGATCAGGGCATCAATGACCTTAAATTCATAACCGGGATAAATGAAAATCTCAGTATCCGCCTGCATGGGTTGTAGCTGGCCACTGGTTGCAGCCGATTCAAGACTACGCACCGCCGTGGTACCGACGGCAATAACCCGCCCACCCCGTGCACGGGTCGCTGCGACCTGGTCCACCACGGCCTGGCTGACATCGACATATTCGGCGTGCATGTGGTGATCTTCGATACTGTCCACGCGCACCGGCTGGAAGGTACCCGCACCGACATGCAGCGTGACATAGGCAAATTCAACACCCTTGAGCCTGAGCGCCTCGAGCATGGCCTCATCGAAATGCAGGCCGGCGGTGGGCGCAGCGACTGCACCCGCATGCTCGGCATACACCGTCTGGTAACGACTCTGGTCACTCAGCTCGTCAGCACGCTCTATATAGGGTGGCAATGGCATATGACCGTGTGCTTCGAGTAGTTCGATGACGCTCCGGTCCGAG
>JAOUMO010000046.1 GCA_029881425.1 Gammaproteobacteria bacterium | reverse complement strand
ACCCATTTATAAATACCGGCATGGGCTGCAAAACTGGCAGTGATCAATAACAGGAGTGGCAAAGTTCGTTTCATGAAGAAAGCTTAGTTGGCTTTTTTCGGTGGCGCAATAAAAAACACCTCGCAATGCGAGGTGTTTTTTTAAAGCATGAAACAGATTACGCTGTGATTTATACAGAGTAATACATGTCAAACTCAACGGGATGAACCGCCAGGCGTGAGCGCATAACTTCTTCTTCCTTCAGTTCAATGTACGCTGTGATCTGGTCATCAGTGAAAACGCCACCCCTGGTGAGGAATTCACGGTCCGCATCCAGGGCTTTCAATGCTTCATCCAGTGAGAAACAAACCTGTGGGATCGCTGCTTCTTCTTCAGGAGGCAGGTCATACAGGTTTTTGTCCATCGCATCGCCAGGGTGGATCTTGTTCTGGATACCATCAAGGCCGGCCATTAGCATCGCTGAAAATGCGAGGTATGGGTTGGCCGCATTGTCTGGGAAGCGTACTTCAACACGACGTCCCTTGGGGTTGTTAACGAAGGGAATACGAATCGATGCAGAGCGGTTACGTGCCGAGTAGGCCAGCATAACGGGTGCTTCAAAACCAGGAACCAGGCGCTTATAAGAATTAGTCGCAGGGTTTGTAAAGGCATTCAGCGCGCGTGCATGTTTGATCACGCCGCCAATGTAATACAGGGCCATTTCAGACAGGCCGCCGTAGAGATCACCAGAGAACAGGTTGGTGCCGTCTTTCGACAGGGACATATGAACATGCATACCGTTACCGTTATCACCTACCAGGGGCTTGGGCATGAATGTCGCTGTTTTGCCATAGGCATGGGCTACATTGTGGATGGCATATTTAAGCTTCTGGACTTCATCGCCTTTTTTAACCAGAGTGTTGAAGGCTACACCAATTTCGCACTGGCCAGCAGTCGCCACTTCGTGGTGATGAACCTCTGTTTCTACACCCATGTCTTCGATAACCAGACACATGGCGGAACGTAGATCCTGCAGGGAATCAACAGGTGGTACGGGGAAATAACCACCTTTAACGCCGGGACGGTGACCCAGGTTGCCGGTTTCAGTCTGCGCACCCTTGCTCCATTCCGCTTCTTCGGAACCGATCTTGTAGAAGGATTCGCCCATGTCGTTTTTCCATGCAACACTATCGAATACAAAGAATTCATTTTCTGGACCGAAGAAAGCGGTATCCGCAACACCAGTGGATTTCATATATTCTTCAGCGCGCCTGGCGATAGAGCGTGGGTCGCGCTCATAGCCCTGCATAGTCGCTGGCTCGATGATATCGCAGGTGATGTTCAGTGTGACTTCTTCACAGAAGGGGTCCATTACCGCCGTTGATGGATCAGGCAGCATGATCATGTCTGACTCGTTAATGCCTTTCCAGCCTTCGATAGAAGAACCATCGAACATCTGACCGTCTTCAAATGTGCCTTCATCAATGCGATGTGAAGGTACAGAAACGTGCTGTTCTTTGCCGCGTGGATCTGTAAAACGGAAATCAACGAACTTTACTTCGTTGTCCTTGATCATTTTTAAAACGTCATTAGCTGACATTGCATAGTCTCCAAAAGGAATTTTGTAAAACAGACACGGTGTCTTGATCACGGCCTGCGGTTAAATATCGTACAGCCGCTAATTGTGCATGAAATATGCCATAAGTAAAACGCTTTAAGTGATTGATTTGAGGTTCTTTGATGCATTTAAATGCACCATATTGGTGCGCACGAGAATTATATGCACCGATATGGTGCGTTGACTATTTGAAGTAGATGTCCACGTCGCCAATGTGATCCAGCTTATGGGATGCATCGCTTATTTTTTTATGTAGTGTCTTTGCCGATTCCGGGGTTTCCAGCGTACTTAGCGGGAAAAAGATTTCTATGCTGACCTTGCCGTTGAGGTAATGCAGTACCGTATTCTCAATTTGGGCCGTTTCAGGAATGGCCTGCCAGTGCTGCGCCAGTTGATGCAGTAATTCTGAGCGTAGAGGGAGTTTACGGCAGCTGTTCGGTATGACCTCGTCGTCTTCCGGATCGATGTGTACGGTGACATCATTGATATCACTAAACCCACTCGTCAAGGCGGCGGCTACGGCCTCGGAAATCTGGTGACCTTCCGAGACACTGAGTCGTTCGTCCACCAGTATATGCACATCCACCAGTGCATTATGGCCCATGCGACGGGTCCTGAGCAGGTGGAGGTGTTGCACGCCATCGACCTGTAATATGGCCTGCTTGATCGCATCCAGCATCTTGGGTTCAAGGGCGGTATCGACCAGTTCCTTAATGCCGTGGTGGCTGAGCTCCCAGCCTATTTTAACGATCATGAGCGAGACGATCAGTGCGGCAATAGCATCCAGCATCGGCCAGCCCAGGATTGCACCGGTAATACCGACAAAAACAACAATGGATGAAATAGCATCGCTGCGATGGTGCCAGGCATTGGCTTCCAGCATCTTGGACTTCACCTTGCGGGCGATGAGCATGGTGTAGTGAAACAGCACTTCCTTGCTGGCAATAGACAGGCCGGCAACCCACAGGGTGAGGGTGCTGGGTATGATCAGCTCTGCGGGGTTGAGCAGGTGATCAAAGGCGTTAATGCCAATACCAATAGCAACCGCGATAAGCAGCACCCCGAGGGCAATGGTGGCCAGGGTTTCGTAGCGTTCATGGCCATAGGGATGATCTTCATCGGCCTCGGCACTGGCGTGGTGTGTAGCAAGTAGCACCATGCCGTCGCTGATCAGGTCCGACAGGGAGTGCAGGCCATCGGCAATCAGTGCCTGGGAATGGCCAATAAAACCGAAAATCAGTTTGGCAATGGAGAGCAGTAGATTCACTAGAATGCCCCACCAGGTAGCCCTGTTCATGGCCTGTTTTCTTTGCGCCTTGCTTAATTCCACAATCATCTCGTCAGTCTTTGTTGAGGGCTATTTTCATGTCTTGACGTGGATGTTGCAAGTCATCATGTGGCAATATAGGCATTCGTTACCGAATTAGGAAGCCTTCGATGAAATTTGATTTTGATGTGGAAAATATAAAATGCGGCGGCTGTGCCGGCACGATTAAAAAACGCCTGTTGAGTAATGAAGATATTGCCTCAGTGGAGGTCGATGTGGCACAGGGTCTGGTCAGCATCGAGGCAGAAGTCGATAATAGTGACGCCTGGCGTGCAGAATTACTCGGCATGGGCTATCCTGAAAAAGGCACGGCTGAGGGCATGGCCGCGGCGAAGGCAAAGGCCAAATCATTTGTGAGCTGTGCGGTGGGACGGGTCGATCAGGTGATTAATAAGTAACTTGGATTTATTCAACGATAAAAGGCATTAGAAAAAAGAAAACGCAAATGAACGCGAATACACGCAAGTAAGAGTGGATGGTTGACTGTTAGCCCGCATGGAATAGTTCGATGAAAGGTATGCGTAGGTATTTTGGCGTACACGCTTTTATTTGCGTCTTCTTAGATTCCCAGGCTAGCCGAAAGGCAATGCGGCCAGTTTTATTCCGAACAGACTTCAACCGTGATGATCACTTCATCGTCCTGTTCACGACAATCCACTACCTTGTGGCCATTAATGCGACACCAGGCAGGGATATCGCTGAGGGCGCCGGGGTCGGTGCTGGTCACTTCCAGGAGATCGCCAACGGCCAGTTCCTTGATTTTATCCTGGGTACGGATCACCGGCATCGGGCAGAACATCCTGCGGGCATCCAGTTTGTGGATCATACGTACCATGCCTCGGGGATTTCACTGGCGGGCAGTGGTGTGACATCCAGTGAGGTCACTTCACCGTTGGTGCGCCTGACCTCGACGCTGACCTTCTCATCGCCCTTGCCCTGTGAAAAACGTGCGGTAATCCTTGCGGCGAGCAAAAGATCATCGTCATTGGCAACACCGTCCAGCAGGGTTAATGGTCCCGCATGGCTGGTGGTTTTGAGGGAAATATAGATTTTTGTATAACCCTGCATGAATTTGTTTTCACCCTCTTCACGGCCAATGATGAGTTTGAAATGGGGGCGGGGGCGGATATGTCGACCGACCTTTAGTAGCATGATGTCGTCCATTTCGTATTCGCGTTTACCGCGTGCATCCCACAGGTCTACCAGCTTGGCGGAGTAGCTCTCATCGGTGAGGAAGCAGCAGCCACCGGCGGGCTTCGCATAGTCCTCGAAGCCAAATTCTTTGGCCAGTGCCATCTGGGGTTTGCGGTTGCGGCCACTAAAGCCATACATCCTGTCGCGATCGACCCAGCCCTCACGTTCCGGCAGGGTGGCGGGCAGGTTCTGTGCACACAGGGGGCGTAGCAGGCGATCCTCGGCGCCGGACTCCCGTGCGACGACGGGCATAGTGTCCTTGCGCTGGGACATGGGGCGCTGGCCGACGACTTCACCGGTAATAATAAAATCAAAGCCGTTTTCTTCGATCCACTGCTGGGCCTTGTGGACCATGAAAATCTTACAGTCCAGGCAGGGGTTCATATTGGCGCCATAGCCGTGCTTGGGATTGAGCAGGACGTCCTTGTATTCCTCTACTATGTCGACGATATGGAGCTTGATGCCCAGTTGCTCGGCGGACCAGAGCGCATTGTTACGCTTGGGTTTGGCCTTGTCCTGCTTGCGAATGGCGTGGGTATGGCCCTCGACACAGAAACCCGTGTAAAAATTAATGCCCTCGACATGTACGCCCTGTTCGAGCATGACTTTGGCGGCAAGGAGGGAGTCCAGTCCCCCGGAAATAAGGGCAACGGCTTTGGCTTGGTGGGACATAGGCGATTACTACTGATGAAAACGCGTTATTTTAACAGGCTTGGCGCCCTGTTCGCCATAGTGTTTGTCGGGGCAAAAAAAAGCCGCTGATGAAAGCGGCTTTTTAAAGGTACGACTGGCAGGATTATTATTTTGACTTACGCTTAGCTATGCCTGCAATCGCTAGAAGACCCGAGCCAAATAACCAGAATGCAGCGGGCACGGGTACGGCACTGACATTACTGAATACATTTTGAGTCATGCTGACATCAAATTTGTAGTTGCCAGCAGCCATGGTGATCTCACCACCAAGACCGGTAGCCGATAATGAGGCGCTGTCATCAGTTGGGCCAATACCAAAGTTAAAATCTGTCGGCGACAGGCTAAAGATGTTGTTGTTGGACAGATCATACAGGGCCAGGTCAAAGTTCATATTGGCAAAGCCGATGTCAGAGCCGGTGGTTGCGACCTGTAGGTCATATATAACGTCAAAATTGAATGACACCAGGCCGCTGGTGGCAACAGTAAGATAGCCAGTCATTGAATTACTGGACATGGCGCTACCACTAATACCGTCAGTGGAAAAGATTTCAGCTATGGCTGAGGCCGAGCCACCAGAACCATTTACATCGGTGCTGGAAATAAGTGCATCGCCATAGGCGTAAGCTGAGCCCGTGCCATGTGCAAAGAATTCGTTGTCATAGCTGCAACCGACGCAGGAGGCTGGTGCATCGCTTATATCACCGCCAGCCAGTACGTTAGAGCCGTTAATGGCCAGGTCCTGGCTAAAGGTCCAGCCTGTTACCGTGCCACCAGAGACAGTAAAGTTGTTGATAGTCGTGGTTGATAGGGCATAGGTCGATGCCTGTGATGAAGCCGCTATAGCTAGTGTAGATATGGCAAAAGTTGTTATAAGTGTATTTTTTAACATTTTATAAAAAACCCGTAAGGGTCTCCCTAAATTTTATTTTTTTGACATTATTATTTATTAATTTCACATATAGCATAGCAAGATGCATGCGCAATATTGAAAATATGATATTTATCAATACCTTAAATGGCGATCACGGTATTTGAGGCGGTTTGGATAGTAAAAAAGTGTAAATATTACTGACAAATAGGGCATCTAGTGTAAAAAAATTTTACACTATTTTTTGTGGATTTTATGGGATTACCGCTGGGTCCAGGCAGGTATGGTATAGAAGGCCCTGGTGATTTTTGATTCGGTGTGCATGAAAGACGGGTTGCGTTTATACTTGCGCTCTTAAAAAAACATGACGACCTGAGACATAGATGACATACGACGTGACGACTTTCCAGGGCCTGATACTGGCCCTGCAGGATTACTGGGCCAAACAGGGCTGTGCAATTTTGCAGCCACTGGATATGGAGGTCGGTGCAGGTACCTTCCACCCGGCAACTTTCTTACGTGCAATTGGCCCCGAGCCCTGGCGTGCCGCCTACGTGCAGCCCTCGCGTCGCCCTACCGACGGCCGATACGGTGAAAACCCCAATCGTCTACAGCACTATTACCAGTTCCAGGTGGTGTTAAAGCCGAATCCCGATGATATCCAGGAGTTGTACCTGGGCTCCCTCAAGGCACTGGGTTTTGATCCGCTGGAGCATGATATTCGTTTCGTTGAAGACAACTGGGAATCCCCCACCCTGGGTGCCTGGGGCCTGGGTTGGGAAGTCTGGTTAAATGGTATGGAGGTCACCCAGTTCACCTATTTCCAGCAGGTGGGTGGTCTCGAATGTCGCCCCGTTACCGGTGAGATTACCTATGGTCTGGAGCGTCTGGCAATGTACCTGCAGGATGTGCAGAGTGTATTTGACCTGGTCTGGACCCGTGGCCCACAGGGTGTGGTCACCTATGGTGATGTATTCCACCAGAATGAGGTGGAGCAGTCCCAGTATAATTTTGAACACGCGGATACCGAGGCCCTGTTTAACTGGTTCGATAACTGTGAAAAAGAAAGCCAGCGACTGATTGAAGTGGGCCTGCCCTTGCCGGCCTATGAGCAGGTGTTAAAGGCATCACATACCTTCAACCTGCTGGATGCACGCCATGCGATTTCGGTCACCGAGCGGCAGCGTTATATCCTGCGAGTACGTACCCTGTCCCGCGCCGTGGCACAGACCTACTACGATGCGCGTGAAGCACTGGGTTTCCCGATATTAAAAGCGGGCAAGGGAGAGCAGGCATGAGCACACGTGATCTACTGATTGAAATTGGAACCGAAGAGCTACCCCCTAAAACACTGGGCAAGTTATCCAGTGCCTTTGCCCGTGGTATCGAAGATGGTCTGAAACAAGCCGACATTAGCTATGCATCGGTAACCCTGTACGCTGCCCCGCGTCGTCTCGCGGTGCTGTGTAGTGACGTGGGCGAGGCCCAGCCGGATCGCCAGGTTGAAAAACGCGGCCCAGCACTAAAGGCAGCCTTTAGTGATGATGGCTGCCCGAGTAAAGCGGCACTCGGATTCGCGCGCTCCTGTGGCGTGGAGATGGAAGCCCTGCAGACGATGAAAACCGACAAGGGTGAATGGCTGGTCTTTAATAGCAATGAAAAAGGCAGGCCTACCGTTGAGCTGGTACCGGAGATGGTGAAACAGTCGCTGGCAAAACTACCCATCGCCAAGCGTATGCGCTGGGGTGAGCGCAGTGAAGAATTTGTACGCCCCGTGCACTGGGTTGTGATGTTATTTGGTGACGATGTTATCGAGGCGGAGATCCTCGGTTTCAAAGCGGGTCGTGAAACCCGTGGACACCGCTTCCATCACCCAGAAAAAATCAGCCTGAATAATCCCTCGGACTATGTGCAGAAGCTGGATAGTCCCGGTTATGTCATTGTCGATCCAGAAGTGCGTAAGGATGCAATTCGCCAGCAGGCAGAACAGGCGGCGGAAAAACTGGGTGGCGTGGCACATATCGATGATGCCCTGTTAGATGAAGTAACCGGCCTGGTTGAATGGCCGATTGCCGTGTCTGGTGATTTTGATGAGCACTTTCTCGAGGTGCCAAAAGAGTCGTTGATTTCATCCATGCAGGATCACCAGAAATATTTCCCGGTGCTGGACCAGCAGGGCCGACTGATGCCGCATTTTATCACCATCAGTAATATTGAAAGTACAGACCCATTGAAAGTAAAGCAGGGTAATGAACGGGTTATTCGTCCACGTTTGTCGGACGCCGCTTTTTTCTGGAACCAGGACTGCAAACATCCCCTTGAAACACACATGCCGGCGCTGGATAAAGTGGTGTTCCAGAACAAGCTGGGCTCAGTAGGTGACAAGAGTCGACGTGTCGCATTAATCGCTGAAAAAATTGCACAGCTACTGGGTGAAAACAAAGGCCATGCGCACCGTGCTGCACTGTTAAGTAAATGTGATTTAATGTCGGAGATGGTGCTGGAGTTTACCGACCTGCAGGGCATCATGGGGCGTTACTACGCAGAAAACGATGGTGAGCCAGCAGATGTGGCGATTGCACTGGATGAGCAATATATGCCGCGTTTTGCCGGTGATAGTTTGCCCACAACGGCCACCGGCCAGATCCTCGCTATAGCCGACAAGATTGATAGCCTGCTGGGTATCTTTGCGATTGGCCAGAAGCCCACCGGTGAAAAAGATCCCTTTGCCCTGCGCCGTGCTGCGCTGGGTGTTTTACGTATTATTATTGAATGCGACCTGATGCTGGATTTACGTGACATCCTGGGCTTTGCCGCAGAGGCATTAAACAATGTTGTAGATGCAAGTGGTGCCGTTGATGATGTACTGGAATTTATGCTGGATAGACTCAAGGTCTATTACCTCAACCAGTCGGTAACGGTTGATGTCTACGAGGCAGTGGCCGTATTAACACCAACACGCCCGGTTGATTTTGATCGTCGTATCCAGGCGGTGACTTCATTCAGGCAATTAGCTGCGGCAGAGAGCCTGGCGGCAGCAAATAAGCGTATTGCCAATATCCTGAAAAAGATCGAGGGTGAATTGCCGCAGATCGTTGCAACTGATTTATTGCAGGAGCCAGCCGAGAAAGTATTGCATGAGCAGTTGAACCAGTTGTCGGGTGAGGTTGCTCCCCTGTTTGAGGAGGGTGATTACAAACAGGCACTGAATAAACTGGCAGACCTAAAAGACAGTGTCGACAATTTCTTCGATACGGTGATGGTGATGGCTGATGATACGGCCCTGAAAAATAACCGCATCGCACTGTTGGGCCAGTTAAGTAAGCTGTTTTTGAAAGCCGCGGATTTATCCCGATTACAGTCATGAAACTGATTATCCTGGATCGGGATGGGGTGATTAACCAGGACTCCGACGACTATATAAAAACCGTCGATGAGTGGCAGCCCATCACCGGAAGCCTGCAGGCCATGGGGCGCTTATCACAGGCGGGTTATACGCTGGTGGTTGCAACCAACCAGTCAGGAATTGCCAGGGGCTATTTTGACCTTGAAACCCTGCATGCCATGCATAAAAAAATGGATGAAATGCTGGAGCAGTTTGGGGGTAAGGTTGATGCGGTTTTTTATTGTCCTCACGGCCCCAAAGATAACTGCCAGTGTCGAAAACCTGCGCCGGGTTTATTCCATGATATTTCATCGCGCTACCAGGTGCCGCTGGCCAATGTCGTGGCCATTGGTGATTCACTACGTGATATCCAGGCTGCACGGGAAGCGGGTGCCCGACCAATATTGGTAAAAACAGGCAAGGGCGAAAGGAGTTTGCAGACGGCAGGCAATGATGAGCTGGACGATGTGCCCGTGTATGAAAACCTTGCCGAAGTGGTCGATGTGCTTCTGGCCGAAACCAATAATGTGAGTGACTGATGTTAACTAAAACCCTGCTGTATATACGCTCCATCGTTTACTGGATTTTAAGTATTCTCTGGTTAACCCTTATCGTCGGTACAACCCTGCTGGCCTTCATGTTTCCCGTACGTGTGCGCTATGCCATCGCCTCGGGCTGGGCAAAGGGTTCCATCCTTTTATTAAAATGGGTATGCGGTGTCCACTACAGGGTAGAAGGCATGGAAAATATTCCTGCCACCGGTGCGGCCATCATTATGGCAAAACACCAGTCCACCTGGGAAACCATGTTCCTGCAAAAATTATTGCCACCGCAGTTATGGGTGGTAAAAAAAGAATTATTAAGGGTGCCGATTTTTGGCTGGGGGCTGGCATTGTGTGAGCCCATTGCGATCGATAGAAGCGCCGGCAAAAAAGCCATTAACCAGTTGGTGGAACAGGGTAAACAAAAACTGGAACAGGGACGATGGATAATTATTTTTCCCGAAGGTACGCGTGTCAGCCCCGGAGAAACCGATCGTTATAAGCCTGGCGGCGCGATACTCGCATCGAAAGTGGATTACCCGATGATCCCCGTAGCCCACAACGCGGGTGAGTTCTGGCCCAAGCACAGTCTAATTAAATGGCCGGGCACCATTACGGTTTGCATCGGCCCGGCGATCCCTGCTTATGGCCGCAAGGCCAACGAGATCATGGCTGATGTCCAGCAATGGATTGAAACAAAAATGGTCGAGATTAGTGATGAGTCACGCTGGAATCGATAACGGGTAAAGCCGTGATAAGCTGGCGTTGATGGGCTATATTAGTTACATGGCTTGTTCACAGAGGATGCAACATGGTCGATGATCTGAAGGGTGATGAATCCTGGCGCATGTTCAGGATTATCAGCGAGTTTACCGAGGGTTTTGATAAGCTCGCCAATATTGGTTTTTGTATTTCTATATTTGGTTCAGCACAGACGCGACCAGGTAGTAAATATTACGAAGCAACCTGCAGCCTGTCAGCACGCCTGGGTAAAGAAGGTTATACCATCATCACGGGTGGCGGCCCCGGTATCATGGAGGCTGCGAATAAAGGCGCATCGGAGTCAGGGGCAACCTCTGTCGGTTTAAATATAGAGTTACCCCGCGAGCAGATAGCTAATCCCTACCAGAATTTAAAACTAGACTTCCGATATTTCTTTGCGCGCAAGGTCATGTTCATAAAATACTCCATGGGTTACGTCTGTATGCCCGGTGGTTTTGGTACCCTGGATGAATTTTTTGAAGCGCTGACATTAATGCAGACGAGTAAAATTTACCCAATGCCGCTGATATTATTTGGTACGGAGTACTGGGGAGGACTGATTGACTGGATCAAATCTACCCTGTTAGCTAACGGCGCAATTAATGTGAAAGACCTTGAGCTGGTGGTGGTCACCGATGATGAGGATGAAGTCGTTAAAGTGATCAATGCACATCGCGAGTGGAAGTTGAAAAAAATCGCGGAAGAAAAAAAGTCCGATGATGATAGGCGTTGTTTATAAAAAACTATATAAATGAAATTATGAATCTTCATTCATTGCGGTAATTTCTGTCTCTACCATTTCCGGAGTTTCCAGGCTGATATTGCCAAGAAGTTTAGTGCGGAACTCATTGATCAATAGTTCAGATGCTTTATTTATGTTGACCGTGCCGCCAGCCTGGAGGCAGCCGCGTTTTCTGCCAATACTTTCCAGAACATCCATATCGCTGCTGGGCAATTCTTTTAGTTTGTAGCGCTGCATCAACAGATCAGGGTAGGCTGACAAAAAGTAATTAGCTGCATAAAGCGCCACATCATCATAGTCCATGGCCGTGCTTTTTATGGCGCCTGTTATCGCCAGGCGATAGCCACTATTTGGGTTATGGATTTTGGGCCATAAAAAACCGGGTGTGTCCAGGAGCTCGATGCCATTATCGAGATTAATTTTTTGTTGACGTTTGGTAACGGCGGGCTCGTTACCAACCTTGGCAATAATGCGCCCACTAAGCGTATTTATAACGCTGGATTTACCCACGTTGGGAATCCCGAGGATTAACACGCGAACAGGTTTAATGGACAACTTCCGGTCAGGGTAAAACTGGCGGCAAAGCTGCAAGGTTTGTTTGATAAGCGCAGGCTGTTCCTGGCTTACTGCAAGCGCTCGTATATTATGCTCGGCCTGGAAGTAATCAATCCACTGCTGTGTAACCAGCGGGTCGGCAAGATCAGATTTGTTTAATAATTTGATACAGGGCTTGTCACCTCGTAGCGGTTTAATCAATGGATTTTCGGAGCTATAAGGAATGCGTGCATCCAGTACCTCGATGATCACATCGATCTTCGGCATGATCTCCTTAATCTCTTTGCGGGCCTTGTGCATGTGCCCTGGGAACCACTGTATCGCCATAATTAGTCTGCTAAATGAGTTAAAACAGGTATATTCTACCCTAAATCTACCATAAAAGACGTTGAGGATTAACTTTCGATAGAATGGGTGCCTATTTAAGTTTCTTAGAAAGTCGGTGTAAAGAGCGGAGGGTTTCTGTATTTAACTAGGACGGGCCTGTGAGGCATTAAATAATTAACGCGTACCCAGTATTATGAGTTGTGTAAGTTGTTTCCCATGGTACTTAACGGTCAATAACAATTATAAAATCTGCATTCACTAAATATAGTTTTAGATCGTCTTCTAATTTGTTTATTAGAGATAGTCATTCAATATAATATTTATTGGGCATAATAAATCAATAAGCAAGGCATTAGCCTGCTCTTTGTAATTAATGTATGTTTTTCCTAGTGAGGCGTCTGATTAGGGGGCAATGACCGATATAGATAGCGTTTTTCAATCAAATGCCATGATAAATATGCTGCAATCATGATCGATAAAAAAAGCATAATGCTTCCTATTACTGGATTTGCAAATAGGTTGAAATGTACAAATAATTGAATAATTGGGAAATGCCAAATATATACGCCAAAAGATAAATCACCAAACCTTCCCCAATGGCCCATGTGTTTTAAGATATTGGCAACATATAGAACTATAACTCCTAGCGATATAGGATATAGAGCGTATAGATCTATGACGTTTTTGTGAACAGCCATAATAATGCAAGAAACTATAATCAGAAGAAATGATTTCTTGTAAAAGAAGCCGTAGTAGTAATAGATGATTGCCCCGGAAATAAAAAATGCTAATTGGCCTGGTAGTTGCCGCTCTAATTTTGTAAAAATATCCATTTGATAATTGAAATTGAGCCAATGCATAAGATATGAATAAAGTATTGATGCTATATAAATAGTAGCCAATATTAATAGTCTAGATGATTTGTATTGTGCAACGAGTATAGATATAAATGGAACGATTACGTAGAACATCAGTTCGACTTTTATTGTCCAGAGGGCGCCGTTAACGGCGGGTATAGTATGGTTTTCAAAGACGCCAGGCAGATTTGGATGTAAAAAATTTAATGTTAATGAGTTAAATGCTAGATATTTTAATAGGTCGATATTAAAGTACTCGAATAATGTTTTTGATGATATTAAATAAAAAATAGTTGAGCACAGGATGATGACGAAAATATAACCAGGAAATATTCTACGTATTCGTTTTCTTGCATAGGCAGTTAATGATTGGGATGATTCGTAACTCATGAATATTAAAAATCCACTAATTATAAAAAAGGAATCAACCGCGACCTCAGAGCTAATGTACTGATTAGTAGAAGATATGAAAGCAACGCCAGACAATGTGCCTGCATGAACTACTGCCACAATTAGCGCAAATAACAGCCTAAGAAAATCAAAGTTATTTGAATCTCTATTGATTTTCATAATGTGACGTTTCCTCGATTATATACATGTGATTCACTACTAAACAGACACCCATCATAAGTTTGACAAGTAAATCCCGCAAGTATAAGTTTTATCCACAGGAAACCCCGTCATCATCAAGGAACAGATCATGCCCAAACCACGCTACACCCAGGTCTCACTCGCTGCCACGCCCTATTACCACTGCATATCCCGCTGTGTACGCCGTGCCTTCTTATGTGGCACCGATGCCCTTACCGGCCAGTCCTATGAGCACCGCCGGCAGTGGATTGAAGACAGGCTACTGGCGCTGGGTGCTATCTTTGCCTGCGATATCTGTGCCTATGCGGTGATGTCTAATCACTACCATATTGTATTACACGTGAATAAACACAAAGCCGATAACTGGAACACAGACGAGGTCATCACACGCTGGCACCAGTTATTTACGGGCACATTGCTCTCGCAGCGTTATATAAAAGGTGAGGCCTTATGCAAGGCGGAA
>JAOUMO010000045.1 GCA_029881425.1 Gammaproteobacteria bacterium | reverse complement strand
ATTGCACCGAATAGCTTAAACACTACAAGTAAGAACAAACTTAAACAAAAATTTCCTTCTCATAATTCAAGTGTAGCAAAATTATAAACTATAACGACATAATATAGATTTAGAGTGCATAAAAAACCATCATGCAAATACCTGTCACCTGAACCACCACAGCCTAAAGATAACTTGATGAAAAATATTTTTCGATACGATCAAATGCTTCATTTATTACACCATCATCAACACAATAAGCCATCCTGACATGATGCTCGCCAGAAGGTCCGAAGGCCGATCCCGGCGTCAGGCTAACACCAACAGACTCGAGCAGCTTAATAGAAAAATCATGTGAATTGTCATGTGGCACCAGGATACGAGGGAACACATAATAAGCGGCCTCCGGTCGGCTATATGAAAACACATGGGGCAGTTGATCGAGCCGCTCGCAGATTAAGGCCCTACGCGCGGACAATATCTTTATAAACCCGGCCAGGTGATCAGGCGCATGGGCCAGCGCCGCCATGCCGGCTATTTGTGAGATCCTGGGTGCGCAGATGATATTGGCATCCTGCACCTTCAATACCTGTTGTTTAAGGTACGCCGGCATAATCATATAACCCAGTCGCCAGCCGCTCATGGCATAGCATTTTGAAAAACTGAACAGGTAAACAATATTACCTGAAAATTCAGGCACCGCCGCCAGGTTAAAATAGGGCGGACTATTCTCATAGATAAATGCGCTATAGGGGTCATCAATAATCACCAGTAAACCCCGCTCCCTCGCCAGTTCTCCCAGTTTCATTAATACCTGTTTGCTAAAAATTATGCCGGTGGGGTTTGATGGCGATACGATAACAATGGCCCTGGTCTTATCGGTAATGCGTGCAGCAAGTAATTCACTATTTGGCTGCCAGTCATTATCCTCATCCAGTGGCCAGTAGACCGGCAGTGCGCCACAGAGCCTAAGCTGCTGTATATGGGAGGCAAAGCAGGGATCGGTCAATATAACCTCGTCACCCTCATTGAGTATGCTATGGAATAAAATATTCATGCCCTGCATATTGCCGGCAGTAATCATGACATTATCATCGGCACTCACCTGCACTCCCGTATCGGCCAGGTGTTTCTGTGCCACCTGCTGCCTGAACCCAGCAAGACCATCCGGCAAAGAATACTTTCCCAGGTCATCATCTATGTCCAGTTGCTGTTTCACAGCATCTCTAATATAGTCTGGCGTACTAAATGATGGCAGCCCCCATGCCAGTGATACAGCATCATCTACCCTTGCGCTCAACATGGCCATTTTTTTTATCGCTGATATTTCAAGCTGTAGCACATTATCTGCAACCGTATTTACAACTTTATACTCAGCTGTCATATCAATACCCGTAAATCATTATCCATGTATAGCGTTTATCGAACCAGTAGAATATCGCTCTCCAGTGAATTGATCAGCTGTTGAAATATCTTTTCATTATCAACCAGCGGACTATCTTCGGTTAACACCAGCAGGCCCGGCGATAGCTTAATTAAAGATGCGACAATCTCATCAAGGCGAGACATATCGGCAAGCTGATAGGTAGCCTGCAGGCCCTGCAGTTCAATTATTTTTTTTGCACCCTGCTGTGAATCCTGGCTATCCGCAACAACAACCAGTCTGTGATTGTTTTTTGTTGTATGCGCCATGGCAATAGTCAGTGCATTATCTGCTGACGTAGAGTGCACAGCATAGACCACAACCGCCACATGCTTTAGATGATGCAAAGCCTTCCTGCCTGACAATGAATAGACAGCAGGAATCAGTACCACACCTGCTTCACTGTCCCGGCTCCTGATCACCTGTATTTTCTGGCCACGCATTAACTCAAAACTTAATGATACACTCTGTGCAAATGCAATTTCAGCGATCTTCTTTTTAATTTCTTCTGCTTCATCACGTAATTTCTGCCTCATGAGAACTGTATTTATACTTCTAGGCTCTGCAGTATAGAGGGCGATTTCACGAACAAATGGCAGACTGACTGCATTTAAAAGATTAATATCTTCGATATACACTGCCTGTATATCAGCCTGTAAACCGGATGCAATTTGAATAACCGTTTGCATCGAAACCGGGCTACAACCTGTCGCATCAAAAACAATGAGAATATTGTTAAGCCTTGTGTTCATGGTTTCTACTGAAATCATGTTTTTGTGACTGATCTTCTTTGGCATAAAGTTTTCGTAATTCATTCAGTTTACGTAACCGACTATGCACCCGGTAATTAATCGTTGCCTCGGGATAATTTCCGGTTGCATCTTCCATTCCTACGGATCGACCTGTTAGCAATTGCAGCATCTGGTCGATATGTTCTACAGCATAGATGGCAAACTGGTTGTCTTTTACGGCCTCTACAACATCTTGACGTAACATCAGGTGCTTTTGATTCGATTGTGGAATAATAACGGCCTGGTCACCCGTTAGGCCCCTGGTATTACATATATCAAAAAAGCCCTCGATCTTTTCATTGACACCACCAATGGCCTGGATCTCACCGTATTGATTAACTGAACCGGTTACTGAAAAATTTTGCTTTATAGGTATATCGGCGAGCGCAGAAATAAGCGCGCAAAGTTCAGCAGCAGATGCACTATCACCCTCAACCATGCCATAGGACTGTTCAAACACCAGGGTAGCAGACAGGGCCATGGGCTGATCTTTGGCATAACGGTTGGCCAGATAAGATGAGAGAATCATCACGCCCTTGGAATGGATAGAACCACCTAGCTCTACCTCACGTTCAATATCAATGACCTTACCCTGCCCAAGGCGGGCTGTTGCGGTTATCCTCGAAGGACGACCAAAGGCATAGTCACCGAGCTGCATGACACTCAGGGCATTAATCTGCGCCACTTTTTCACCACGGGTATCGAGCAGGTAAGTCCCCCTGATGACCTGTTCGTGTACCCGCTCACGTATCTGGTCCTGGCGATAGTATCGGGTATCTATCGCCTGTTGAATATCAGCGGCTGTAATTTCTTCCCGGTTGGACTGTCTCGCCCAGTAATCGCCCTCCCTTAACAGGTCCAGCAAGTGCCCCATGTGCAGAGAAACTTTTTCGCCATCTTCAACTAATCGGGCACAGTGTTCAATAATGCGTTCTATCGCTTTTTTATTAAACACGGCAAGTTTATTTTCCTTTTGCAGGGCGGCAACCAGTCGTGCATAAAGTTCACTGTTTTCATCGCTGCGATTCATATCTTCAGCAAAGTCGGCGGCCACCTTAAACAACAAACCAAATTCTGGATCGTATTCTTTGAGCAAATAATAAAGCAGCCGACTACCTGTAAGCACAACTTTAACATCAATAGGAATCGGCTCGGGCTGTAACGATGTGGTACTGGCAAGACTGAACATTTGCTCCAGCGATTCGATACGTACCTCGTGGGCATGGATGGCACGCTTTAATCCCTCCCAGGAAAATGGCGACATCAATACCTTGCGCGCATCCAGCACAAGGTAACCGCCATTGGCACGATGCAGTGCCCCGGATTTAATCAACGTAAAGTCAGTGAGCAGCGTACCGTACTGCGCGACATGATCAACCCGACCAACCAGGTTGACATAGCTTGGATTATCTTCATAGATAACCGGTGCCCCGGTAGTCTGGCTGTTATCCACCAGCACATTCACCTGATACCTGGAAAAGGCCGAGGCAATAACCTGGCGATGATTATTACCCGTTTCTTTTTCAGCACCGTATTTGCGGAACTCATTTACATTTTCAATAATGTCATGCTTAACATTATCGATGAAAGTTAATACATCGGGCAGGTCACTATATTTCCGGTTAAGGTCAGCCACAGACTGTGTCACTACCAGTTCGGATATCTCCCGGTTTAACTCTTTAATTTTTTCCCTGCTCTCCTTTTGCCATACGGGAATCTTCTGGATGACCTGTATCAGTTCATTTTCAATTTCAGTAATCACCTGCTTGATTTCTTCCTGCTCTTTTTCATCAAGCTTGTCATAATCATCAGGTGTAAGGACCTTGCCGTCCTTCATTGGCCCCAGGGTGTAGCCCCCCGGAGTATGTAACATCACAATATTTTTTTTATCGGCCTTATCTGAAAGCGCCTGGAATTCTGCCACTTCCTTCTGTTTGTATTCATCCTGGATTACCTGTGCCCGCGTCCTGTATTCATCACTCTCGAATGCAGCAGGTATAGCCAACAGGATATCTTCAACCAGTTGTTGCATATCCTGTCGTAATTTTGTTCCATAACCAACGGGGAGTTGTAACACCTGGGGTTTGTGGTGTTGTGCAAAATTATTGATATAACAATAATCTGAGGGCGTTTTGGCACTGGCAGATTCTGTTTCCAGTAATTTTTTTACAGTAGTCAGTTTGCCTAAACCTGTTGATCCCAGCACATAAAGATTATAGCCATCATGCTTCATGCCGATGCCAAACTTAAGTGCATCCATGGCACGGCCCTGGCCCAGGTGATCCTTTATATCGTCAAGATCTGCTGTTGTCTCAAATGACAGGTGAGACAGGTCACAGGCATGATATAAACTTGCTACCGGAAGTTTATAATTATCTTGATCAATCGATTGACTCATACTCCGTCCTAACCATGAAGTTTATATACAACAAAGGTTAATAAAGCATCACCGGCCAGCTCCATTATAGCGACAGGTTGCTACTCGACGATATGATGCTTCCCTATCTTATGCATACTGGATGCCTGTGGTCCGTGTTCGCCCTCTTCCTCTGCGAACCTGACTTCATCACCTTCCTCCAGTGAATCATAATCTGCATTAACCAGACTATTCCGATGGAAATAAATATCACGCCCATCCGGTGTCTGAATACGACCATAATCTTCACCGGATATTATTTCTGTAATGCTGCCATGTGCGGGTGCATCATGTGTTTTCACATCACCCCGACGTTTACGCGCATAACTCTGTAACTGTCTTTTGGCAGCATCGAAGGCATCGCGTATCGCCACATAAACATCTTCATGAGCATGGTTATCTTTGGGTGAGCGATTAACCACCAGCTCACCATCCGGTACAGTTAAATCAACGGTGACATGGAAAAGCTTACCCTTGTTGTGGTGGGCGTGAGGAAGTTCTATAACAACACGACAACTCATGATGCGATCATAAAACTTATCCAGCATGGCTGCTTTTTCACGTATTTTTTCTTCGACAAACTCTGAGGCGGGCATATCCCGAAAGACAATTTCTAATGGTTGCTTCATAAATGCATCTCCCTTTGATTTGAGTGCATGTGTGGATATTTGATTTTTTTAGTCAATAAATCCAAATTACCTCCTGCTTTTAGTCCTATGTTCATATAAGCCATACTGTAGTATTTCTTTCATTGATACATATCAGCATTTACTGAAAATCAGGTTAAACAGCTTTAATGCTACATGTTAATCTAGTACATGTAAGAGAAAATAGCTGTAACTTTCTTGTCTGTCTGATGCGGTAAGTTGAAGACGAATACGAGGTAATAACATGGCTATAATCGGCATTGATCTTGGTACATCCAACTCTGCGGCGGCTGTGTTACGTGGTGGCCGACCGGTTATCATTCCCAGCGCAGAAGGCATCAGCCTCGGCGGCAAGGCCTTTCCCAGTTATGTTGCCATTACCGAGGATGGTCAGAAGCTGGTCGGCGAACCTGCTCGCCGACAGGCGGTAGCCAATCCCGCGGGCACCATTACCGCCTTTAAACGCAAGATGGGGCGACGTGAAAAAATAAAATTACAGAATGCGGCATTTACGCCTGAAGAATTGTCAGCCTTTCTCTTACAGAAAATAAAAACAGATGCCGAGGCCTTCCTCGGTGAGACCGTTGACCGGGCAGTGGTTACGGTACCCGCCTATTTTGATGATAATCAGCGTAATGCCACCAAAGATGCCTGCCGCATCGCCGGGCTGGAAGTAGCCCGCCTGGTGAATGAACCCACGGCCGCCTCACTCGCCTATGGCCTGGATCGTGTCGGTGAGGACCTGCGCATTGCCGTGATTGACTTTGGTGGCGGCACACTGGATGTCACGATCATGGAATTCGGTGGCGGTGTCTTCGAGGTCAAGGCCACCAGCGGTGACACCCAGCTGGGCGGTACCGACATGGACCAGAACCTGCTGCATTATCTGGCCCAGCGTTTCCAGGACCAGAGCGGGATTGATATTCACAAGGACACCCGGGCCATGGCACGTTTAAAGGAAGCGGCCGAGGTTGCAAAAATCGAATTATCCAGCAGCACCAGCACCCATATCAGCCTGCCCTATTTCGCCGCCGGTAGTGGTGAGCCCAAACACCTGGAAATGGATCTCAACCGCACCGAACTGGAACGCCAGATACGCGATGTCATCGAGCGCTGTCGTGCCCCCATCGACCAGGCGATGCACGATGCCGACGTCAGTGCCAAAGACATTGACCGGATCGTGTTTGTCGGTGGCCCAACGCGCATGCCATCGGTTCGCAAATTCTTTGAGGACCTGTTTGGCCGCAAGGCAGAAATGGGGGTCGACCCAATGGAATGTGTCGCCAGTGGCGCCGCCATCCAGGCCGGCGTCCTCAGTGGTGAAGTCGGCGATATTGTCCTGGTCGATGTCACACCCCTCACCCTGGGCGTGGAAACCCTCGGCGGCGTGGCCACCTCACTGATTGCACGCAATTCGCCGATCCCGGTGAAACATACCGAAACCTTTACCACCGCTGCAGACATGCAGGCTGCGGTGACCATCCATGTTTTCCAGGGTGAACGCCCGATGTCCAGTGACAATATCAGCCTCGGCGAATTCAATCTCGACGGCCTGGTGCCCGCACCCCGTGGCATACCCAAAATCGATGTGACCTTTGATATTGATGCCAACGGTATTCTCAATGTGACCGCCAGGGACCAGGCCACGGGCAAATCCCAGTCGATTACCATTTCTGGCTCTACCCGCCTCTCCGAGGGCGAGAAGGAACGCATGGTGAAGGATGCGGAGAAATACGCGGAAGACGATAAGAAACGCCGTGAACAGGCAGACAAGCTGAACGAGGCCGATGCAGTCAGTTACCAGGGAGAAAAAATGCTCGCCGACTTCAGTGATAAACTCACCGAAGAGATGCGTCAGCAGATTCAACAGGCTATGCATGAGACACGTGAGGCGATTAACAAACACGATGCCGAACTGGCCAGCGAGAAAGCCGAGGCCCTCAAGGAACTCCTGAAACAGGCCGGTGTTGTGATTTACTCACAGCAACCCGATGCCGGGGTTTACAGGGAACACAAGGTCAACACGGACATGCCGGGTAGCCGGCACACGGGTAATCCCCACGAAACTGTTGTCGATGCCGATTACGAAGAACATAATTAATCAAACCCTATGGCCAATGAACAACGCGATTATTATGAAGTACTGGGTGTTGCACGGGATGCCGATCAGAAAACGATAAAAAACACCTTCCGCAAACTGGCAATGCAGTACCATCCGGATCGGAATAAATCCCCCGAGGCAGAGGCGCGCTTTAAAGAAATTGCAGAGGCCTACGCCATTCTTTCAGACCCCGATAAACGCAAACAATATGATACCCGTGGTTTTGCCGGTGTTGCCGACTTTTCAGCGGAGGACCTGTTTGGAGGGATTGATTTTGGTGATCTTTTTGGTGACATGGGTTTTGGCTTTAACTTTGGAGGCCAGCGCGAGGGTGGCCTGTTCGATCACCTGTTTCGCCATCAGCAAAGAGGCCCATCACCCGGCCGTGATATTGAAGTCCAGGTCATGGTCAGTCTCGACACCATAAACACCGGCGGTGAAGAACTGGTACGCCTGGGACACCCGATGCGCTGCGAGGCCTGCCATGGCAGCGGGGCCGAAAAAGGCAGCTCACCAAGAAAATGTGAAACCTGCGACGGTAGCGGCCAGAAAATCCTGTCCCGGAAAGAAACCCGCGACAAGGGTAGCGTCATGTTCCAGCAGATCATTGTCTGTCCCGACTGCCATGGCAAAGGCACCTTTATCGATAACCCCTGCAAGCAGTGTCATGGTTCGGGACAGATCGACAAGGAGGAATCACTGAAAGTTAAAATCCCCAAAGGTGCGGAAGAAGGCATGGCCCTGCGTATCAGCGGCCATGGCCTGCCCAGTTCATCCGGTGGACCACCAGGTGACCTGTATGTGGTTGTGCGTACCGCGCCCGATCCTCGTTTCCAGCGCCTGGGCGCGGACCTGTGGCGCAATGAAAGCATTGATATCAGCGATGCCGTCCTGGGTACGGAGATTGAGGTGCCGACCCTGGGAAAGGCGATTACGGTCAAGGTGCCACCGGGGACCCAGCATGATGAAGTGCTACGCCTGAGGGGCAAGGGCCTGCCCTATTTTGAAGGCTCGACACGGGGCGACCTGAAATTACGCATACATGTTGTGATCCCAAAACAGATTAATGATGAGGAGCGAAAACTGTTCGAGCAATTACGCACGCTCAATAAAGGACAAACGCCTAAAAAACACTGGTGGTAGCCAGGGCCCTGACCGGCGGGACAAGATGGACACCCATACACAAAAACTGATCAGGGATATCGAAGCAGAGGTACGATTTACCCGCCACATGATCGGCAGGGATCAGCTCGACCCGCGCGTCATGGCGGTGATGGCCAGCATCCCACGTGAGCAATTTATACCCCCACGGCTGAGGCACATGGCCTATGTACCACTGGTGAATATGGAGATTTTGCTCAGGCCTGAAAAATAATAACATGACCTGGTTAAACAGGTGCATCCGTGCACGTCAAAGAAAATATTTTATAATGCACCGATGATGCAGGACAGATAAATTCTTTTGCTTGCTTCCCTTGCGATCATTTATAAACACTATTTTTAAAAAAATAGCCGAATGTGATAAAACAATTCAACTAGTGATGAAAGGCAACCGCTTTTAATGTACTCATCGCAACATCATAAGGGATTTCTTTGGCTAATAGCTTACCCTTGTTTGAACGGGCCACTATATCGTCGATTGACATCATGCCCACAAGAAAACCGTCACTATCCGTCACCGGTATACGGCGTACCTTTCTATCTTTCATCACCGATAGTCCTATATCGACATCATCATCTTTCGCGCAGATATAAATTTCTCGATTGCCAATAACTGTGGCTGCAGTCAGCTCCCACGGGGCTTTGTGATTGAGCGTACAGGACATGGCTATATCACGATCTGTAATCATACCAATCGGTCGGGATTCTTCATCCACCACCGGGATAGCGCCGCAATTCGCCTGCCACATTTGTGAAGCGATTTCATCCAGGGAGCTGTTGATGGAACAGCACTGCACCTCAGACGTCATAATATCCTCGATTTTCATAATCTTCTCCTTTTTTTAATAACCAAAAAATACACTGTTATATTTCCTGCCATAAATTTTTTACGCGGCATTGGCAGTATTGTGTGGTGTTTCATTTTTATCAGAAAACAGTATCCGGCCAAGAACCTGTCGCCAACGGTTGATAAGATCAGGTGCAAAATGCTTGAGCCTTAAACCAAAACCTTCTCCGCTACTGGAGGATATAACGACAGGAATACGGAAATTCCCTATACCCAATTTTTTAGGCCCTATTAACTCTATTTCCAGGGCACTGTCTTTGGGGATAACGATATTCTTTGCTTTTACATGCATACCCAACAGGCCAAAATAATCTGCCTTGCACACACCTACTGGTTTGTCCTGGTAATACAAGAGCAGGTCAATATTTGAAAAGTTTGCTTGATTCATATATTTTCACCTCATATTGCTACTTCCATCAGGGCTGAAAATTATAGAGCCGCACAAAAATTGTTCCTATAGGTAGTACTACTTACCCATTGCTCCAGGGCAATGCTTTACCCTGGGGATAATGTAAAACACCACCGTTCAACCAGGCAACCAGGCTGTGCTACTATGCCAGTGTTATCCCGGCTGACAGGTAGACATCCTGGATGGCGTTAAGTAATTCGACACCATCCTTCATCGGTTTCTGGAAGGCCTTGCGCCCGGAGATCAGGCCCATGCCGCCAGCCCGCTTGTTGATTACCGCAGTGCGCACCGCCTGATGCAGGTCATCCGTGCCGGAGGCACCACCGGAATTAATCATGCCAACGCGCCCCATGTAGCAACAGGCCACCTGGTATCGCACCAGGTCGATGGGATGATCACTGGTGAGTTTTTCATATACCCGTGTGTGGGTTTTTCCAAACTTGATGGCATTATAACCACCGTTATTCTGCGCCTGTTTCTGCTTGATAATATCCGCATCGATGGTCGCGCCGAGGTGGTTGGCCTGGCCGGTGAGGTCGGCCGAGACGTGATAATCCTTATCTGCTTTAAACGCATTATTTCTTAAATAGGCCCAGAGCACACAGGCCATGCCCAGCTCATGGGCATGCTGGAAGGCCTCGGATATTTCCTGTATCTGCCGCCGCGATTCCGGCGAACCGTAATACACGGTAGCACCCACCGCCACCGCCCCCATATCAAACGCCTGCTCGATACTGGCAAACAGGGTCTGGTCATATACATTGGGATAACTGAGTAATTCATTGTGATTGATTTTGACAATAAACGGGATTTTATGGGCATACTTGCGTGCCACTGCATTCAGTACCCCCATAGTCGACACCACCGCATTACAGCCACCCTCCATCGCCAGGCGCACTATATTCTGCGGATCAAAAAATTCGGGGTTGGGTGCAAAAGACGCACCGGCTGAATGTTCCACACCCTGGTCTACTGGCAGGATGGATAAATAACCCGTACCGCTGAGACGACCATGATTGAAGATACTATTCAGGTTACGCAATACCGCGGGTTTACGGTTTTTTTCACTCACCACTCGATCAATATAGTCGCTACCCGGCAGGTATAAATCAGCTTTGTTTATGGTTGTACATGAATGGTTTAGCAGGTATTCGGCTTCATCACCTAATTGTGTTTCAATGTCCACGGCGATCCCTCCAGAAATATAAAGCCCAGAACCTGTTTATAGTTTTCGACAATTCTGGCATAACAGCATTGATACAAAGCAACAATAGGTAAACATACACGTAATAAATAACCCATAAACAGGGATTAACCACATGTATAATTATTCATACCCTGATACGCGCCAACCAGGGAAATATTTCAGTACGGCATTCTTAACCAGTTCTTTATAAACGGGGCAACAGATGATCAACACTATCTATAAATTTTTATTTAATGCGTTTTTTGGTGGATTTATTATTATCCTGCCGATCATTGTGCTGTATAAACTCGCGGCCTGGTTATTTAGCTTTCTCAGTGAAACGGCGGAACCGATCACCCGCCTGTTAATACAGTCGCTGTCACTCAGTGAGCCACGCGCACTGGGCTTTACCCTCGCCGGCACCTTTATCTTCTGCGCCCTGATTGGCCTGTTAACCCGTACCCGGTTTGGCAAGGCCGCACAGACACTGTTCGAGACCAGGATCCTGTCGCGTATCCCCGGCTATAATGCAATCCGGGATATTATCGGCCAGATTACCGGCAAACAGAGTGGCCTGTTTCGAGGCGTGGTACTGGTGACACTGGAGGACACCGGTGTATCGGCTACCGGCTTTATTGTTGATGAAATCTCGGACCAGCTGATTACCGTCTTTATACCCTGCGGCCCCAACCCGACCACCGGTTTTGTGTTACACATGAACAGGGACAAGGTAACCCGCTTAAACGTATCGGTGGAGGCGGCGATGAAAACCATTATTGCCTGTGGCTCCGGTAGCTCCCAGTTCCTTAAGGCCAGTACATTCAGCGGAGGGATTTAAACCGCTCGCTTGATACAGGACAATACGCCCCACCCTAAACCCATCTATAAAATAAATATGGCGGTGTTACACAATCAAACACGGGGATAAGGGCATGATTAAGTTACATTTCCTGGGTGCAATACAACAGGTTACGGGGTCGTGTTATCTACTCGAAATCGACGAGCGCAAGCTGTTACTGGAATGCGGCATGATCCAGGGCGAGATCAAGCCCAATAAGCCGGTAGAAAAATTTTTCCACTTTGACCCCCGCGCACTGGATGCGGTCGTGCTGTCCCATGCCCATATCGATCACTCGGGCCTGTTACCTGCACTGGTACGTGAAGGTTATACGGGGCCTGTTTTTGTCACCCTGCCCACCTTTGACCTGCTCGGTGTAATGTTAAAAGATGCCGCCTTCCTGCAACAGAAAGATGTGGAATGGGAAAATAAAAAACGCCTGCGTGCAGGCAAGGCACCAATCGACCCCCTGTATGATATCAATGATGTGGAACAGGTTTTAAAACAGGTTGTCCCTGTTGATTATGGCGAACGCAGCCGCCTGCTCAAGGGCGTGGATGTCTGTTTTCATGATGCCGGACATATCATCGGTTCATCCATCGTCGAGCTCTGGATGAGTGACAAGCAGCAGACCAGAAAACTGGTTTTCTCAGGCGACCTGGGCAACAAATGCTCACCACTATTGCGCGACCCCCACCTTATCGAAGAAGCCGATGTACTGTTACTCGAATCAACCTACGGCGACCGGGATCACCGCCCTGCAGCAGGCACTATCGAAGAATTCAAACAGGTACTCGATGCGGCGATGGAGGATCAGGGCAATGTCTTTATCCCCTCGTTTGCGGTGGGCCGAACCCAGGACCTGATTTATCACCTGGGCCAGTTTTACCATGACGGTAAACTACAACAGCAAAAGGTCTACCTGGATAGCCCAATGGCAGCTAGTGTAAATGACGTCTACCTGCGCCATACTGAGCTCTACAATGATGACAATCCCGCCTTTAATAAGAGCATCAACTCGGGTGTGGGCTGGCAGAAATGGCTGCCCAGCCTTACCTATACGCGTTCTACCGAAGAATCTATGGCTCTCAATACTATTAGCAGTGGTGCCATCATTATTGCCGGTAGTGGCATGTGTACGGGCGGACGTATACGGCATCATTTGAAACATAATTTGTGGCATCGACGCAGCCACATAGTTTTTGTCGGCTTCCAGGCACGGGGCACTTTAGGTCGCGCACTGGTAGATGGCGCCCAACGCGTGAATTTTATGGGCATGGAGTTTATGGTGAATGCACAGATACATACCCTGGGTGGGTTCTCGGCCCACGCCGGACAGTCACAGCTGGTTGAGTGGGCCGATCACTTTAAACCGAAACGGCCACGCCTCTACCTGGTACACGGCGAGCTGGATAAAATGCTGTGCCTGCAGAAACGCCTGATGGAAGACCACCAGTGGTATGCGAATATTCCGTCGCAGGGTGAGGTGATTGAATTATAAACAGCCCGCTAATCAATAGCTTTTATTAATACTGGCATTAGCGAGTTTGGTCTGGACAAAAAAAACCCGTACCAGGACGGGTTTTTAATCGCTATGACCGATTGAAATCAGGCCTGTGTTTTTCGTCTTGCAACACCGACTAAACCGATAAGACCAGAACCAAATAGCCATACGGCGGCCGGCACGGGCACTGCACCCACATCACCTGAGTAAACCGCTATTATCTGTGTCATAACCACCTGTTTTCACATAATCGGCATCCGCTAACCAGGTCAGGTTAGAATCCGTGTCATAGAAGGCCAATCCACCCAATCGCTCAAGCAAAGCCGCATTAGCACCGGTTAATAAAACGAAAGCTGTTGTTACCGATGCTACTTTTAAGAATTTCATTTGTCATTTTCCTTTACTCATTTATTGATATAGGGATATGAGTGCAGCATTTATGCCAGTCTCAATTTCAACTAACGATTCAGTAGCTTGAAAAAATAGATCCTTAGGTTAAGGGATAAGCAGAGTGTAAGGGTTTTCGACAGTCATCAACGACTTTGTAAAGTTGACCGACAGCATGGAATAAAATAGAAGCTCAACATTGAGAGGATACTGTTTGTCTACAACTAATAACATGGGCATGTAATACAGGCATGCGCCAACTAAAAAACATATAAGGCCATCCGTCTAAAACAAGCAATTAAGTAGCCATTTAATATAATACGTTGTTTAAGCCAGCACGAATGCTTGTCTTAGTAACTTGAGCAATGGATGATAACTCTATTCACTTACCT
>JAOUMO010000202.1 GCA_029881425.1 Gammaproteobacteria bacterium | reverse complement strand
GGCGTTGCAGTACGCTCAGTACATCGCGGATCGCGGCACCGGTGGCAGAGGTGATGATGCCGATGCGCTCGGGTAGCTCGGGCAGCAGTTGTTTGACGGCCTCGTCGAACAGGCCTTCTTTGGCGAGTCGCTCCTTGAGTTCTTCAAACTGGCGCTGCAGGTCGCCGGCACCGGCTTCTTCCATGTGCTCGATAATCAGCTGGTAGTCGCCGCGCGCCTCATAGAGACCGACCTTGGCGCGTACCAGTACCTTCTGGCCGTTTTGCGGTTTAAAGCGTAAAAACTGCTTGCGACCCTTGAACATGGCGCAGCGCACCTGGGCGCCGGCGTCTTTCAGGGTGAGGTAGATGTGGCCGGAGGCGGGCTGTGCCAGGTTGGAGATCTCACCCTCGATCCACAGCAGGGGAAATTCGGATTCCAGCAGGTTGCGAATGGTGCGGTTAAGCTCCGTGACGCTGTATACGGTGCGCTTGGGTTGCAGGTCGTTAGTCAAAATCTCTTCCGGCTGGTTTTCGGTTGAGTGGCAATATATCAGAAGTGGTTTGATAGCATGAAATTAAAGTCATAAAATGGACACTATGCTTGGCTAATATTAGTGAAAACTTGTATAATCGTCCGATTTTCCAGATCAAACAGGAGCCGTCATGCGAATTACCCAAGAAGCACTCACCTTTGATGATGTGCTGTTAATTCCCGCCCATTCTACAGTGCTGCCCAATGCAGTTGAACTGGGTACCCAGTTGACGCGCGAAATCCGCCTGAACATCCCCCTCATTTCTGCCGCGATGGATACGGTTACCGAGGCCCGCCTGGCGATTGCCATTGCGCAGGCCGGTGGTCTTGGCATTATCCACAAGAACATGAATCCGACGGAACAGGCGCACCAGGTGTCACGGGTTAAAAAGTATGAGGCCGGTGTGATCAGCGAGCCGATCACGGTACCTTCAACCACGACCGTTAGCGCGGTGCTCGAACTCACCCGCGAAAACCGGATCTCCGGTGTACCCGTGGTCGATGGCAAGGACCTGGTGGGTATAGTCACTTCCCGCGACCTGCGTTTCGAGACCGGTATGGACAAGCCCATTACCGAAATCATGACCCCCAAAGACAAGCTGGTGACGGTAAAAGAAGGTGCCGGCCGTGAAGAAGTGCTGGGCCTGCTGCACAAGCACCGTATCGAGAAGGTGCTGGTGGTAAACGACCAGTTCGAGCTGCGCGGCATGATTACGGTTAAAGATATACAGAAATCTGATGACTACCCCAATGCCTGTAAAGACGAGCATGGTCGCCTGCGCGTCGGTGCTGCCGTGGGTACCGGTGCCGATACCGAAGATCGTGTGAAAGCACTGGCCGATGCCGGCGTCGATGTGATCGTGGTGGATACCGCTCACGGTCATTCACAGGGTGTACTCGATCGCGTTGCCTGGGTGAAGAAAAACTTCCCGCAGGTACAGGTGATCGGTGGCAATATCGCAACCGCAGCGGCGGCCCGTGACCTGGTCAATGCCGGTGCTGATGCGGTCAAGGTGGGTATTGGTCCGGGTTCTATCTGTACCACGCGCATCGTGGCCGGTGTGGGTGTGCCGCAGATCTCTGCTGTGAACAATGTCGCTAAAGAGCTGGAAGGTACCGGTGTACCGGTGATTGCCGATGGTGGTATTCGTTATTCCGGTGATGTTGCCAAGGCACTCGCCGCTGGTGCCTATTGCGCCATGATCGGTGGCCTGTTTGCCGGTACGGAAGAAGCGCCGGGTGAGGTTGAACTGTTCCAGGGCCGTTCCTATAAGGCCTATCGCGGTATGGGTTCGATTGGTGCCATGGAGCAGGGCTCCAGTGACCGTTACTTCCAGGATAAAGATGCCGGTGCCGAGAAACTGGTGCCCGAAGGTATCGAAGGTCGTGTGCCCTATAAAGGTCCGTTAACGGCTATCATCCACCAGTTGTTGGGCGGCATTCGTTCCAGCATGGGTTATGTGGGTTGTGCCAACCTGGATGAAATGCGCAGCAAGCCTGAATTTGTTCGTATCTCCGGTGCGGGTATGCAGGAGTCACACGTACATGATGTGACCATTACCAAAGAAGCACCGAATTACCGGACATAAAAAAAGAAACGATCAACGCAAAGACGCAATGGCGCAAAGACAAGCGAATTATAAAATTCATACCTTCCTTTTGCACATTGCGTTTTTGCGTTAGATGCCTTGTAATTTTTAACCCTAACTGTTCACAAAAATTTTATGACTACTCAAAACATTCATGCAGATCGTATCCTGATCCTGGACTTTGGTTCCCAGTACACGCAACTGATTGCACGCCGCATTCGTGAGGCCGGTGTTTATTGCGAACTCTACGGCTGGGATATGGATGTTGAGGTTATCAAAGAATTTAAACCCAAGGGTATTATCCTTTCCGGTGGCCCGGAAACGGTGACAGGTGACGAATCACCGGCAGCCCCCGAACTGGTATTTGAACTCGGTGTGCCGGTGCTGGGTATCTGCTACGGTATGCAAACCATGGCGGCGCAGCTCGGTGGTAAAGTTGAAAACGCCGATCACCATGAATACGGTTATGCCAAAGTGCGTGCCCGTGGTCATACACAATTATTAAAGGACATCGAGGATCATACTTCGGAAGAGGGTTATGGTTTGCTGGATGTCTGGATGTCGCACGGTGACCGCGTGGTGGATATGCCCGCCGGTTTTAAACTGATGGCATCCACCGACTCGGCACCGATTGCCGGCATGGCCAATGAAGACAAACATTTCTACGGTGTACAGTTCCATCCCGAGGTGACCCACACCAACCAGGGGCAACGTATCATCGAGCGTTTCGTGCACGAGATCTGTGGCTGTGCCAACCTGTGGACCGCTGACAATATTGTCGAAGACTCGATTAATACCATTCGCAAACAGGTGGGTGATGAAGAGGTATTACTGGGCCTGTCCGGTGGTGTCGATTCTTCCGTGGTTGCGGCACTGTTACACAAGGCGATTGGCGACAAGCTCACCTGCGTATTCGTGGATAACGGTTTGTTGCGTTATAAGGAAGGCGACCAGGTAATGGCGACCTTCGCCGAGCACATGGGTGTGAAGGTTATCCGCGTGGATGCGGAGCAGCGTTTCCTCGATGCTTTAAAAGGTGAAACCGATCCCGAGAAAAAACGTAAAATTATTGGTAATTTATTTGTCGATATTTTTGAAGAAGAGTCGCATAAATTAGAAAATGCCAAGTGGCTGGCGCAGGGTACGATTTACCCCGACGTGATTGAATCGGCCGGTGCCAAAACTGGCAAGGCACATTTAATTAAATCCCATCACAATGTGGGCGGCCTGCCCGATTACATGAAGTTGAAGCTGTGTGAGCCACTGCGTGAATTATTTAAAGACGAAGTGCGTAAGCTGGGTGTTGAACTGGGACTGCCCTATGACATGGTCTACCGTCACCCCTTCCCCGGTCCGGGTCTGGGTGTGCGTATCCTCGCCGAAGTTAAAAAAGAATATGCCGACATCCTGCGTCTCGCCGATCACATCTTTATTGAAGAGCTGGTTAAACATGATCTCTACAATAAAGTATCGCAGGCCTTTACCGTGTTCCTGCCGGTCAAGTCGGTGGGCGTGACCGGTGATGGTCGTCGTTACCAGTACGTGGTGGCACTGCGTGCAGTAGAGACGATTGATTTTATGACCGCGCGCTGGGCACACCTGCCGTATGATTTCCTCGACCATGTGTCACGTCGCATCGTAAATGAAGTGGATGGCCTGTCGCGCGTGGTCTATGACATTACCGGTAAACCACCGG
>JAOUMO010000201.1 GCA_029881425.1 Gammaproteobacteria bacterium | reverse complement strand
AGCCGGGTCTAACGGAATAGCGATGGTTTGATTCTAAAGAAGAGTGGATAGAGTTTTTTTGTGGTTTTTTTGTTGCCCTGTATGACGTCACGTAGGAAATAATTTTCTATAAAAATACCACAGGCCAGGTGCCATGCAATTGAGTGCAGTGCCGGAATATGTGTCGTGCTGTAGGTGTCTTCATCCATGTCATTAAGTAACGCACGGCTTTTATTCTGGATGGCGCGCAGGCGAATTAAGGTATCCAGAGACGTAGACATGATTTGTTTTTAGCGGGTTTAGTTAAATTGATTTGTAAAATACCATGGAATTACGTTGCAAGTTGTACAGCTTTCTTTTTTCAATCGGCAGATTGTCTATGTCGTCTTTAACAAAGCCCTGCTCCTGGAACCAGTGCGAGGTTTGGGTGGTGAGGATAAACAGTTTATTGATGCCCCGTGACTTACAGTCCTGTTCAATATGATTGAGCAGTTCTTTGGCGCGACCCTGTTTGCGGTAATCCGTGTGTATCGCAACACAGGCCAGTTCTGCGGCCTTGTCTTCATAGGTGTAGAGTGCGGCGCAACCGATAATCATGCCATCGCGTTCACACACTGTGAAGTTACTGATCTCGAGTTCCAGTTGCTCGCGTGAACGCCGGCTCAGTATGCCCTCTTCTTCCAGGGGTTGAATTAATTCCAGGATGCCGCCTACGTCATCGATGCTGGCTTGACGCAGGCCTTCGTAGGTTTCCTTGGTGATTAATGTGCCCTGGCCGTCGCGCGTATAAAGTTCGAGCAGTAATGCACCATCGGTATCGTGACTGATTAAGTGTGAACGACGCACGCCATTTTTACAGGCCTTAACAGCACTTGCGAGGTGCAATAAGGTGGCATCATCATGCTGGGTTTGTTCCAGCTGGCGTTCAGCCTGTGATAAATTTAACTGGTGAATGATGTCACCCGTTTCATTTTTCACGCCTTCCTCATCCATCAGGAAAATCAGTTTATCGGCATTCAGCGCAATCGCCGTTTCTGTTGCTATGTCTTCGGAGCGACAGTTAAAGGCCTCACCTGTTGGTGAGTAGCCGACAGGGGAAAGTAAGACGATATTACTTAACTGCAGCTGTTGTTTAATTGCATCGCAGTCTATGTTGCGCACCTCGCCGGCATGGCCAAAGTCTATGCCGTTACGTATGCCGTAGGGCCGTGCAGTGACAAAGTTACCGGAGATGACCCGTAGTGCTGCACCGGCCATGGGCGTGTTGATTAGCCCCATGGATAACTTCGTTTCGATATTGAGTCGTACCTGTCCCACTGCCTGCTCGATGCCGGGGAGGATGTCAGCCCCCGTGATACGCCAGCCCTGTTCCAGTTTGGATTGTTTACCCAGGATTTTTAATTGCTGTTCAATTTGTGGGCGAGCGCCGTGTACCAGCACCAGTCGTACACCGAGGCTATTTAATAGCGCGATGTCATGTATCAGGCTGGCAAAGCCGGCATGTTCAACGGTTTCACCACTGATGGAGATGACAAAGGTGCGCCCCCGGTGACTATGGATATAGGGCGAGGACTGCCGAAACCAGTTGACGTATTGTTGTGGGGATGAATTCATCGAAAAAGTATAAGGTATAAAGCCTAAAGGGGGAAGCGGGCTTGTATAGGATGTATTAAAACAGTATGTAGCTGTCGTTCGCGTGGTACAAAATAAAACGCAAATGAACGCAAGCAACGCAAATAAAAGCGAATGTTAAATGGATGCCTATACACATTTGTCATCCTGAGTGAAGCCGAAGGATCCTAATTACACAGGTGGCAAGATCTTTTGGCTTAATTCAGGATAACAATGAAATTAGCCATCTTTATTGGCGTGTATTCGCGTTCATTTGCGTTTTCTTTTGAGTTGTTGATATATCGGTATAGTCGTGAATATTGGGTTGAGTCAATACCCGGTCACTTTGAATGCAGCTTCATAACGGTCGGTACGGGTTCATGCTGCTGCACGTGATTCATCCGTAGATTATTAGTGTATACAGAATTGATGGATAAATTGACGCAATAGATCCAGGGTCGGTTGAACCCTGTCCAGTTGCAGGTATTCATCGGGCTGGTGTGCCTGTTCGATATTGCCCGGCCCAAGGACGACGGTTTCCATGCCCAGTTGATTGAAATAGGGGGCCTCGGTGCCGAAGGCGACACTACCGGCACTAAAGCCGGTGAGTTTTTCTGCGGCCTGTACCAGTGCGGAGTCGGCTGCGGTTTCCATTGCGGGAATGCCGGAAAACAGGGGCAGGGTTTCCAGTTTGAAATGATTTTCGGGGAACAGGTCCTGTAATCGCCGGTTTAATTCGCTGCGTAAATTATCCAGTGACATGCCGGGCAGGGGGCGGATATCAATGTGTAATTCACAACAGCCGCAGATGCGATTCGGGTTATCGCCACCATGGATGTGGCCGAAATTCATCGTCGGTACGGGGACTTCAAATAAGGGGTCGTGGTACTGCTGTTGCAGTTGCTCACGCCATTGCATTAAATCACTAATGACCCGGTGCATCGCCTCGAGTGCATTGTGCCCCAGTGCCGGATTACTGGAGTGGCCGGCGAGACCGGTAATACGTATCGCCTCCATTAATATGCCCTTGTGCATGCGTACCGGTTTCATGCCCGTGGGTTCACCGATGATGGCATAGCGTGCCCTTGGTCGGCTGGCATCCACCAGGGCCTTTGCGCCCTGCATGGTGGTTTCTTCATCAGATGTAGCCAGGATGATTAATGGCTGTTTGTACTGGTCTTTGGTAAATGATACTGCGGCCTCAATGGCCAGTGCCAGGAAGGCCTTCATGTCTGAGGTGCCCAGGCCGTAGAGGCGATTATCTGCCTCGGTCAGTTTAAACGGGTCGTGCTGCCAGCGGTCATCATCATAGGGGACGGTATCGGTATGACCGGCGAGGACAAGGCCACCATCCCCCTTGCCAAGGGTCGCGATGAGATTGGATTTCCCCGCTGATACCGGCATGATCTCGGTCTCGAAACCCAGTTGGTCCAGCCAGTTGGCAAGCAGGTCAATAACGGGCTGGTTGCTTTGATCAATCGCCGCATCGACACAGCTGACCGAGGGGGTCTCGATCAGTTGTCGCATCATTTCAAACAGTGCGGGTGCCTTATTCATGCGGTGCGTACGTTTTCGTCCGGGCGCATACAGACACCATTTAATTCACATTGCAGGATTTCATTACGCAGTACTTCAATCGCCTCCGGGCGTGTAAAGCTTTTACGCCAGGCCAGTGCAACACGGCGTGAGGGGCTGGTGGGTGCAAAGGGGATCATGGTAATGAGATTGTTTTGCCTCGGTGCCTTGTTGGCGCTGCTGGGCAGGACGGTGACACCGGCACCGGTGGCGACCATGTGGCGTATGGTTTCCAGCGAAGAGCCCTGCAGGGTCTGCTGCATATTGCTGGTGCCATGGCAGTCCGGGCAGGCCTGTAATACCTGGTCACGAAAGCAGTTACCGGGACCCAGTAGTAACAGGCTTTCCATCGCCAGTTCATCCACATGGATGTTATCACGCTGGCTCCAGGGGTGGGCATTGGGTGCGGCGGCAATGAAGGGCTCGTCATACAGGGCCTGAGTGGCGATACCGGCTTCCTTGAAGGGCAGGGCAATGATGATGACATCCACGGTACCCTGTTTCAGTTGCTCAGACAGGGAGGCGGTGTAGTTTTCCTCGATTAGTAGTGGCATTTTAGGTGCTGCCTGGTGAATACGGGGAATTAGCTCGGGCAACAGATAGGGGGCGATGGTGTAAATTACGCCGAGTCGCAGTGGGCTATCGAGTGGGTCCTGGTGTGAATCAGCCAGTTGTTTCACTAT
>JAOUMO010000044.1 GCA_029881425.1 Gammaproteobacteria bacterium | reverse complement strand
AGAAAAGATACCCGCTGCGAGTCACGGCAGTATGAATAATGTGGCCATGGGCTCGGTGGCCCAGGCTGGCCAGGCGGCCTGGGATTATTATGAAACCCTTGGTGGCGGCATGGGGGCCAGTAGGCACAGGCCGGGTTTGAGTGGCGTGCAGACCCACATGACCAATACCCTGAATACGCCAGTAGAGGCGATGGAAATGTATTACCCGCTGCGCATTAAATCCTATGCCCTGCGAAAGGGGTCGGGGGGTGAGGGCAGGCATACGGGTGGTAATGGCCTGGTCCGTGAATATGAATTCCTCTCCAGAACCCATGTTACCCTGCTAACCGAGCGTCGCGAGTATCGCCCCTGGGGCCTGGACTCGGGTGGCCATGCACGAGCCGGTGAAAATATATTGAATGGGAAGCGGTTGCCGGCCAAGTGTTCATTGCAGCTAGGGGCGGGTGATTGTTTAACGGTTAAAACACCGGGTGGTGGTGGCTTTGGCCAAAAATAAAATGATACGAATAAAGTCCAGCATTAAAGCAGCAACTGTGTGAAATCACACAGGTACTGCGTCTTATAACGCGCTCTATTTCTGTTGTATTCTTAAATTTCCTTTAAAAACAATGCTCTGGCTGTTGGCGTATAACTTGCTGACTATTAGCCAAGAATAAATCAAATAATATCCCGAGGAGCACTGTTGTATGTCGGTTCAAGTTGTTAAAAAAACCTGTGTCTTATTAGTTGCCAGTTACCTGGCATTGCCCGTTGTTCAGGCTGGGGAGACAGCCACCATCACCGTCACCGGAACACGGGAAGAAGCACTCAGGGCAGAGACCGCAGAAACCGTTGACCAACTGGACGCACAGGCGATACAGGATACAAAGCCCGCCCACCCCTCGGAAATTTTCAACCGTATTCCCGGTGTACATGTGAATGTGACCGGTGGTGAGGGGCACATGACGTCGATACGTCAGCCCATGACCACCTCCGCCGTGTACCTCTACCTTGAGGACGGGATCCCCACCCGTTCAACCGGGTTTTTTAATCACAATGCACTGTATGAAGTGAACGTACCGCAGGCGGCAGGTGTTGAAGTGACCAAAGGTCCTGGAACCTCGCTCTATGGTAGTGATGCCATAGGTGGTGTTATTAATGTATTGAGCGAGGCCTCACCACTGAAGGCAGAGGGCAGTGTTTCAGCCGAGGCCGGCGGCCATGGCTGGCACCGCCTGATGGTGAGTGGTGGTAATGGCTGGGAAGATGGTGGTATCCGTGCCAGTGTTAACCTGACCCATACCGATGGCTGGCGAGATGCCACAGATTACGATCGCCAGAGTCTAAGTTTACGCTGGGATCAAAGCCTGGATTCCGGTGCCAATGTAAAAACACTATTGTCAACGTCCGACATTGACCAGCAGACGGCGGGTTCTTCGCGTCTATCGGAAGACGACTATATTAATGACCCAACCAAAAACATGACACCGATTTCCTATCGCAAGGTTGAAGCAGTGCGCCTGTCATCGGCCTATGAAAAAGAATCCAGTAAGACCCTGTTAAGTGTTACTCCCTATGTGCGTAAAAATAGCATGGAGTATATTGCCAACTGGTCGTTGGGTTATGATCCGACGCAGTTAAAAACAGATAGTGATTCACTGGGTTTACTGGCCAAGTATAGAATGGACTTCTTACCGAATCGTACCCGCGTTATCGTGGGTGCGGATATAGATTACACGCCGGGTAGTCGCCTGGAGTACAGTATCAATGCGGTTAAAAATGCAGATAAAATATACGAGTCTTATACTCTGGGTGAGAAGGTTTATGATTACGATGTGACCTACCAGGGTGTATCGCCCTATGTGCATGTAGAAACTTCACCTATGGATAAGTTACGTATTACCGCGGGCTTACGTTATGACAGTATGTCATATGATTATGATAATAAAATGGCCGACGGCTTACTGAAAGTGCGACCTGATGGCTGGACACGTGATGCAAAATACAACCACCCTGCTGATGCCACGGTTGATTTTTCACACCTGAGTCCCAAGCTGGGTGCAACCTACAGCTTTACAGAAAAGTTAAATGGATTTGCATCCTATCGCCATGCGTTCAGGGCGCCATCGGAAGGCCAGATTTTCAGGCCCGGAAGTAATGCGGAATCAATAGACCTGGATGCAGTAAAAGTAAATAGCTATGAGGTGGGTGTGCGCGGTGAGCCTAACAAGAGTTTGAGTTATGAAGTCTCCGTATATTATATGAGTAAGAAAGATGATCTGGTTACCTACTCTGAGCCATCACCATCGACTGTTAGATACACCGTCAATGCAGGTGAGACCCTGCACAAGGGTATAGAGCTGGGTATGAATTCGCAATTGTCCAGAGACTGGAGCCTGGGCATGAGTTACTCGCGTAGTTCGCATACCTATGAAGAGTGGTTACAGAAGGGTGTGGATTATAGCGGTAATAATATCGAGTCAGCACCCGATACGATTGCCAATGTTCGCATAAAATACAAGCCATCGATATTAAATGGCGGTCACGCGGAACTGGAATGGGAACATTTGGGTGAGTATTATATGGATGCGGCAAATACAGATGACCCTGATAACACAACTGTTTATGATGGTCATAATTTACTGAATGTCCGTGTTAATTATTTTGTGGATACAAATCTCGAGTTATCTGCTCGCGTGATCAACGCCAGTGATCAACGTTATGCCACAGCAGCATCATACTCAGGGGTATCCGAGTTCGCGCCAGGTATGCCGCGTACAGTCTATGCAGGTGTTGAATATAAATTCTAATGACAGGGTATAACCGATATTACAAAGCGTGTTTGTTATTGCTGCTGGCCAGTTTCACTGGAAACGTTCTGGCCAGTGGTGATCATAAACAACATACCAAAAAACCTGTCAGTAGTTGCGATGTGGCACAAGCTGCCAGCGTGAAGTGTGCACTGGCGCCTAGTGCGGTATTTGATGCCAGCGGGCGTTTATGGCTGGCCTGGGCCTATGGTGGTCATGTCTATGTGAACTACTCTGATGATAAAGGAAAAAGTTTTTCACCTGCATTGGCTGTTAACCGCATTGCTGAGGAGATTTCGGCGCGTGGTGAAAATCGGCCAAAGATAGCGCTTGACCAGAAGGGGGCTATTTATGTCTCCTGGACCATGCCACTGGAAAAACGATTCACCGGTCATATACGTTTCAGTTATTCAACAGACGGCGGTTATCATTTTTCAGAGCCGGTGATTGTCAATGATAACTGGGATGTAACCGGTCATCGCTTTGATGCACTGGGCGTAAACAGGCAGGGTGATGTCTATATTGCCTGGCTGGATAAACGTGATCGTTTTAAGGCGGCAAAGAGCGGCGAAAAATATCACGGCGCCGCGGTTTATTTTAGCTGGTCCGATGATGGTGGTAAGTCGTTTAAGCCAGATAAGAAAATCATCGATCACAGCTGTGAATGTTGCCGGGTGATTATTGATTTTGATGAAAAGGATCTCCCTGTCATCCTGTGGCGAAATATTTATGGTAAGGATGTGCGTGATCATGCGATTGTGAATTTCCTGTCGAAAGATACACCGGCGAAGCCTCAACGCGTCAGTTTTGACGAATGGCATATCGATGCCTGTCCGCACCATGGGCCGGATATGTCGATAAATGATAACGGCGATTACCACCTGGTCTGGTTTAATAATGCAGCGGCACGGCACGGCCTGTTTTATGCGCGGCATGATCAGGCCAGTAATCGTATGATCGAGGCGGTGCAATTTGGCGATTTTTCTAAAGCAGCATCGCATGCCACTGTGATCCATCGTGAAAATACAGTATGGCTGGCATGGAAGCAGTTTGATGGCAAAGAAGAAAGTGTCTGGCTACAGAAATCAACAGACAATGGTGATAGCTGGCAACAGGCAGAAAAGATTGCGGTAACAGCAGGGTCTGCAGATTATCCTTTTTTGATACGAGACAAGGACCAGGTCTATCTGCAATGGCAGACTGAAGTCGAAGGTTTTCGATTAATCAGTGTGAATTAGATGAGAACAGTTAATCCATACTGGTTGTTTCTGCTGCTGATGTGTTCATTTGGTACGGGTGCTATGCCCGCCAGTTTTGATCAGGGCAGTTATCAGCAGATCCTGCAGCAGAAACAGCAGGGCAGTTTTATCATGGTGTTATGGTCACTGGATTGCCCGCCCTGCATGGAGGAGCTTCCCCTGCTCACTGCGTTTCATAAACAAAACCCTGCAGTGGATATCATCATGGTTTCGACTGATGAGCCTTCACGTGGGGAAGAGATTGTCGGTGTGATGAAACAGAACCGGCTGCTAGACATTAGTCACTGGGTGTTTGAAACCAGCCAGGAGCAGCGTATTCGTTACAGCATAGACCCACAATGGTACGGCGAGTTACCGCGTAGTTATTTTTACCTTGCGGGTAAACGGGTAGCCGCCATTAGTGGACGACTGAAAAAAACTGATCTTGATAAATGGCTTGAGGCCAGTAGCAAAGAAAAGGCTAAATCTTAATGACCATTGCAGAAATATTTGATAAAGGTGGCATTGTCGTCTGGGTATTGCTGGCCTATTCATTCATCGCCATGGTGATTGTACTAGAGCGTTTCGTTCATTATCTAATTATGGGGCAGCCAGTAAAGGACTTCGAAAACCTGTTGCTGGCAGCGATTAAGAGTGACAGCCTGGAAAAAGAACTGGGCAGGATGAAAGGGCCCGAGGCGCGGTTAATGCAGGGCATTGTCAGGGCCAAATTAAAAAATACAAAAGACCTGCAAAGTGTTGCCAGTCGTTATGGCTCGGCAGAGTTACAGTCAATGGAGCGGGGATTCAGGACCTTGTCGATACTGGGGCATACAGCACCCCTGCTTGGTCTGCTCGGTACCATCATGGGAATGATCAAGGCCTTTATGGTGATAGAGCTGGCTGGTGGCCAGGTGGACGCGCAGGCACTGGCGGGAGGTATCTGGGAAGCCATGCTAACCACTGGTGTTGGGCTTGCTGTTGCGATTCCGATTTTATTGTTGCTGCATGTGCTGGAGGGTATGGCCGACAGGCGTGCCCATAGCATGCGTTGTTACTCGATGTTATTGCTGGAGCATCTGCCCCATGATGAGATTCAACGTGAGCCGGATACTGTAGAAGCCAGTCATCACCGTAAAGGGGTGGTGCATGCAGTTTGAAGGCTACAGGCGTAGCAGTCATGTACCCAACCTGACGCCCTTGATCGATATTGTTTTCCTGCTGCTGATATTTTTTATGCTGACCTCGCATTTTGTGCGTGAAGAGGCAATTAACATAGAATTGCCGAAGGCTGAAACAGGCGAAAAACTGGAAAACAATAATACGCTTGAAGTCGTGGTGAGGGATGATGGCGTGTACCTGTATGAAAATACAGAAATGGACGCAGTGACACTTGAAACTGTGTTGCGGCAGCAATTGTCGCAGAGGCGAGATAAGGTGATACGCATAAAAGGTGACCGTGCCGCCAGGCTGGGTAATGCGGTCGAGTTGATAGACCTGTCACGTAAAGCGGGTGCGCAGGGTGTTGATATTGTCACAGAGAAAAATGAACAGCAGTGATTTCAATATCTGGACAGGTTCTATCCTGTTTGCGGCATTTGTGCATGGTCTGTTGTTTATGCAGTGGGGTGCTCAATGGGGCGTGAACCAGTCAAGGCTGGATACGCATAGTCTGAGTACCCGCCTGAATTTCAGGATGACAGAACCCTATATGCCTGAAAAAAAGCCGGTGCTTAAAAAGAAGCCAGTAGTAAAAAATCCAGAGATAAAAAAACCCAGGAAAATTATTCCCGAAGAAAGGGCAAAAGCAGTTGCGGTGGAGCCAGTTGTAGAAACAGAAATAGAGCCACAGCCACAAATGTTAGTGCCACCATCAAATGCCGCATGGTTGGCACAACAGCGTGAGCAATATCTACAACATCTCATGTCACACATTGAGCAGTTCAAGTTTTATCCAGGGGCTGCACGGCGCAGAGGCATCGAGGGTGAAGTGACCGTCAGCTTCAGGCTGGGCCAGGATGGTGATATTGGCGAGCTAGCCATTAGCAGCGACTATGGTATTTTAAAAAAGGCCGCAACAGAAGCGATTAAGTCTGCCTTGCCCTTGCCGCTGCCACCTGACGGGGTCTCCTTTTCAAGGCAGTTTACATTTCGAATGCTGTATGCACTTAAGTAGCTGTTACTGGCTCGCCCTATTTTTTACTAAAGATTAAATCATAACGTATCAGTTATTCCTGTTTCGATTCCAGTAATCGCTATGGTCGTGAATCGGGTTGTTTTTTAATCGCCCTGTCGATGATTTCTGTCGTCTTTAACATCGGTCATACAAAGTCGTCTATGATTTTTGAGGACGCTTTTTTCTTTATCTGCTGAGTAGGCGGTCACCTTAATCAAGGCTGCACCCAGCCGAATACAGTGGCTAGTCCGAGTAGTATCAACAGGCTGCCGCTGGCCTTTTCTATGTGCTTCGACCAGTTGCCCAGTTGCTGCTTAAGTTCAGCGCCAAAATGGGCGATTAGTAGACCAAAGACAAATGCCGGGATGACGACTGCGCCGAGACCAAATGTAAGCCCCAGGCCCATGCCCAGCAGGGCGCTGCCACTAGCGGCTGCAGCGGCCAATATGGCCGTGAGTGGTACACAGGGGTTGAGCGCCATACCAGTGCCCATGAGAAACAGGGCGCTGGGCATCATGGCCTTAGGTGTATTGCGCTTGTCGGCGGTGCCTGCAAAAGAGACGGTCTGTTCGTTTATGTGGGCTGTATGTTGAGTACAACTATGCGTTGATTTTTTGCGTAGCAGGTTAAATCCCACCAGTATCACCGCAATACCCAGAACCCAACCGGCAAGTGATGACTGCAGCAATGCCGTTAGTGTTTGACCTGCGAGACCGGCCAGCAGACCTAACAGGCTATAGCCACAGAGGCGACCAAGGGTAAACGGTAGCACGATTCGCCAGGCACGTTGTACACCTTCGCCCTGCAGAAAAACTGGACCCAGGTAGGGCAGGCAGGTGACATTGCAGGGGCCGGCACCAAAGGCCAGCCCTGCGATTAGTGCAGCGGGTAGTGTTAGTGTTATCGGATCCATATCATTTTTTTCCGAACAGTGTTTTTTGTTCCCAGTCGGTCTGGGATTTCTTGCGGCGTTTGAAATATTGTGGGTCCGCACTGATGATCGGGAAGAAAGCATACTTCATCTGCAACACATCTTTGTCCGGGCAGAACTCAACACAGCGTCCACATAAGGTACAGTCGGAAAACAATACATCTTTGTGTTGCATATCGGTATGGATTTCCTTGATATCCATAGGGCAGGCCCTGGCGCATAGGCCACATTTTTCGCAGCGGGGTTTGGCATTCTTTACCAGTCGAACAAGTCCGATTTTTTTGAACACCGCATGCAGCGCCAGCATTGGGCAGATACGGCAGAAGGGTTGGCGTATGGTGAGGGCGAGTGCGATGATCAGGCCAAATATAAAGTCAGCAAGTATCGACAGGGTCATCACGACCGGGCTGGCAGTATTAACATTGAGTTGTGCCGTATCACCCGTGGCCAGGGTGGTGAGTATTCGGCTGGGGCAGATCTGGCAGAAGGGATCGCCCAGGTCGTGGCTGACAAAACCAATACCCGATAAAATGGGCAGGCCAAAAATAAGCACGCTTAGCATTAGCCACTTGACCGGACGAATACGCTTTACCAGGGCACCATCCAGTGATTCAGTTTTTTTCAGGCCCAGTTTCTGTCCAATCATAGCGATCACTTCCTGGAAAAAACCCAGTGGACAAACCCATCCGCAAAAGGCTTTATTCAACAAGACAAACAGGCCAAGAAAAGTGGCCAGGGTAATAAAGAATGGCATGAAGGCCTGGAGTATATTGCCGCCGGCAGCCACTACTGGCCCGATGCGATGGCCCATTTGATGTTGAAATGGAATCAGCGTGCAGTAGTCCGCTGTCTGCGTGTCATAGGCGCAGGATAAAGCAGGTAGTGCATTACTGAGTTTGTCGGCCGCATAGTAGCCGACGATTGTTGATCCGTAGACCATGAAGACGAACATGCACAGCTGCACCAGTTTGCGCACCAGGGAAAGATTGATATTGAGATAACCAAACATCAGCTACAGCTCCCTTCTTTTACTGGAATTATTTGTCAGGCCAAGTCCAGTAATGAATGCACCAAAGATAAAACCACCCGTAGCAACTAATGCACCCATTTGTGTATTTTTCCACTGTGCGGGATTGGCTTCATAATCGGCCGCTAGCCAGGTGGCATAGTTTTTTTCGTTGTGCTGGTGTTTAACATGTACCAGAAGTTCGGCGGGTTTGTTTTCTCGGCGACCCGGTTTGTCCACCTTGTAATCATCCGGTACGGTAAATACAACACGCCCCCTGGCGTCAGTGCGGGCATTGACGATAGATGCGTGGCTAGTGGCCAAACTTACGGCAATGGATGCCAGTGGCTGGTGTTTATATCGAACAATAAAGGCGGCCTCGTGTCCCGCCTTGTAATGCCAGTGTTCGCGAGGTATTGGGTCAGGCACAATTTCCAGGGTTGATTTTTGAAGATCCGTTAATTCCTTTGGACTATGGCCAGTGGGTTTACCACGACCATAGATATAACGAATTGCAGTTTCCTCGACACCATTATGGTTACGTGTTGCCACCAGTGCATGGTAGTTGTCCTTGCCCATCGACTTGAACGGAATCTGTTGCTGGTTTGCGCCCAGGTTTATGATGTCCAGGTCAGGGGTAACCTGGCGTATGGTGCTGTTTTCAAAACCGGTCAGCGTAAAAACTTTACCCATGCCACGATGATGCTCATGGCCGGGCTCGGCTGGTCTGGGTTTGATCGTCATAATGGCGCTGGCGTCCAGCGTCGTTAAGTACAGTATAGAAGTGAGCAGTAACTGGTCTACCAGATGTTTTCTTCTCATTAGAATGTGACCTCGGCACCAAGCGTCCAGGTGCGTCCCTGGTTAACCACGAGGGACAGGTCTTCCGCATCGTATGCGCCATCACCATTACTGTCTCTATAACCACGGGCCGTGTTGTAATACTCTTCATCCAGCAGGTTGTCGATTCGGGAAAAAAATGACCAGTTGTAATCACCTATCTTGCGGTTATGGTTTAGCAGCAGATTAACAACAGTCTGGCCGCTAATTTCTTCCTGGTTAATTTCATCGACGTAGTAACGACTGCTGTAATCAAGCTCGGTAGTAACAAGCCAGTTATTCGCTATCCGGTTATACAGGTTCAAATTAACGCGATGACTGGGGGTGCGTGGGACTACGTTGCCGGTATTGTCATAAGGATTAAGGCAGTTAGTTACTGTGGGTCCCCTGCGAATTTCTGTAGCACCTGCGGGACAGGTACCGGCAATCGGGTCGGTTTGCAGGTTGAACAGGGCATAGTCGGTGTATTTTGAGTCGAGGAAGGTGTAGCTGAGTTCCCAGCTGAACTGTCGGCTGGGCGTAGATAATAATGACATTTCAATACCCCGGTTCTGGATGTCACCAATATTTTCATAGCTACTATCGGTGCCAGTGGTGTATTGGCCAGCTGATGCCTGGATATAATCTTCACGTTCGATCTGGAATAGGGCAATATCCAGTTCAACCGGGGTGCTGCCCCATGTCATGTTACTTCTGATACCGAACTCAAGATTGGTTGCAGTTTCTTCCACCAGATCGGGGTTGGCGGCGGTTTTACTGGTGGGTGAATTGCTGCCGATGAAGAGTTGGGTTACGGTCGGTGCGCGAAAGCCATTAGAGGCATTGCCATACAGGTCGATGTTATCTTTCAGCGCATAATTTGCGCCGAGTCGAGAGGAGCTGACATTAAAATCCTTGTTGCCATTATTGTCTGTATCCAGCTTGTCTGTGTAATCCAGTTCAATAGTGTCATAACGTGCATTGAGAGTTAATGTCAGTTGCTTCGTGGCCTGGAACTTTAACTCTCCGTAAATGGCACGTACCTGTTCATCGGTTTGATTATTATCTTTTAGTGAGCCAACTGTACATGGTCCCCACGCATCTGCGCAGTCAAGGTAGGTTACCTTGTTGTCATAGCTATTGTCGCGTAGATCTGCGGCCGCCATCCAGGCAAACTGTTTTCCGCCTGCACGATATTCGGTTTTGAGCCCCTGTTGTAGCTGGTCATAATCATTGAAATTATTGTAGCGGGTCGGGTCGGCGCTGGTAGGCGAGGAGTTATAGCTCGTGTTATCAGTAAACTGGTAGAGATTAAGCATCAGGTTGGTATTGTCACCCATGTCATTTGAGTAGGTAGCAAATAATTTCTGTAAAGCAACATCATAGTTATTGGCGTAATCGTTATAGTCAATGATGTTGGTGCTTTTGGGATCAATATCTGCCGCTGTTATGCCGGTAACCGTACCGTGGCTATTTTTTAAACGGTCTGCAACTTCAAAGCCAAAAATGACGTCACTGTTGTTGTTTATATAGTATTGAAGTTTACCGTTCAGATAATCTGACGCAGAAGATGAGTCATCATGATAGCCATCAATCTGGCGATGGGTGATCTGGATATGGCCATTGGCATCATCGTTGGCAAAACCGGCGCGTGCCAGTTCTTTATCATAACCAAAGCTGCCGGCTTCTGCTGCGAGCTTGTAGCCCTTGTATTTGGCGCCACGCTTGGTGGTGATGATGACAGCGCCTGATAATGCATCGTCACCAAATAAATAAGATGCACCACCCTTAATGACCTTGATGGTTTCGATATTATCAAGGTCAATATTGACACGGCCAGTACGCTCAAATACCGGCACGCCATCAATGACCACGGCAACACCGGGTTTTTCGCCCATGAATACCTGGTTCTCAATGCCACGAATATGAATTTTTAATGAGTCACCGCTTTGAATCTCGGTAGTGACACCGGGGATAGTCTGTAATAACTGCTGTATATTCTGTGCATGCGCGTCATCGACCTGTTCGCCACTAATGGCACCAATATTGGAGGGTTCTGAGCGTTTGTTTTCGAATCGATCAGCAATGGTGCTGGATTCAACCTGGATTATTCCCAGGTCCTCAGCATGGCTATTAACAGATAGGCCAAGCAGGCTGAGATAAATGAATGTTACGAGTTGTGATTTGTTTGTGTTGAGAAAAGTCATTATTACCACTCTTTATGCATGTCTGGTTTATCTTGATTGTTTGCATAGGGGCAGTGCAGGTAATGTGCCAGTTGTTAAGCTCTTGATAAGGCGAATAAATATTGTTTAAAGAAATACGAAGACGGGGAATAACACATAGTGGTTGCGTTATATGACCTAAATAAATTTGGTGGTTAGATCGAAGTCGTGTGTAAGATATAAAAATTGCGGGGTGTTTTGTATAAAAAATATGACGATTCTCATTTTTTCTTATTGAAAAATTGATATTCCGCCCAGGGTCGTGAAATGACACAGGCCTGGGCGGGATGTTTTTATGCGTATATCAGGGTTTAATATAGGTGTATCCCATGGACTGTAAATGTGCGAGCTCGGCAACGCCGCTGGGGACTATGTCGGCGGCGCTAACATCATAAAGATCAGAATCGTATTTTATGTTTTTGCCTTTGAGGGTATTGGCGCAAACATTAAATACAACCTTTTGCTCTTTAAGGCTGCTGATTTTAACCTGCATTTCATCTGTGGCATTGCCAAGTTTTAGTTTTGTATTTGCCACCGATTCAGGCTCTAATAACAGTGACAGGCCTTTTCCATGGAGTACGACCTTCATATCCATGTTTTCCTTGCCGACGGCATTAATATGATTCTGTATATTGCGTAGTGCACCTGCCTGCATTTTCGGGTCGTCATAATTAATGTGATAAACAACTTTCTGTGCACTGTAGCCTGTGCCGCCTGTGGTTGTGCAGCCACTGACAAATAGTGCAATGGTAAGGAGCAGGGTAGTGAGTGTAGTGGTTTTTAAGGTGATCATCTTTTTCTCCTCTGTTTTCGATCTTATCCCTGGTTGAGTGTAAGGGGGGGTAAGTACGAAACCAGTATCTTGATTAGTTTGAGGGGGTGTTTCCGTTGGTATCGATACCAAGCTGTTTAGTATTATAGCTATAAAAAATCACCTGGCGCCAGTCAGTAGTATTAATCCCCCTGATTAATGTCGGGGCTAAAGCAGCAGCTGCTTATTTTGGATCATTAAATTATGTGAGGCTGTATAGCAAGGCTATTTTAAGCCCGTAGAGGTTGTCTTCAAGATGGGTGCTTCCCCATTGCCATCCTGGTTTATTACTAAGCATGTTTTACTATTGGCAGGATATAGGCCCGCACTGATATTCGTGGTTCACCTTGGGTGGTGATTGCAGCAGGATCCAGCGCTAAAACATGTTGATTTGCGCCCTTTTTAACGCCATGCCTTTACCATATATAGTCAGGCGTTAGCTATTTTCTAATAAATCGAAAGTAGGCAAATTCCTGTTGTTTGTTTGCCGGTGTAATATGTATGTCATTGATCTCTTCGACCAATTCAAAGCCTTCACCTAGCTCGTTTATTAGTTTGCCTGCATCGTATTGAACAATATCGAGGTTGCTGCATTTTGTCGGGCCACCGATGGCGAATGCCGCAATTATGAGGTGTCCGCCTGGCTCAAGTGCCTGTTTCAATATGTCGACATATTTATTCCTGTCTGACATTTCTGTAAGGAAATGAAATACGGCACGATCATGCCAGACTGAAAAAGTCTGGGCAGGTTTAAAGAGGGTAATATCGTCCTCATACCACTGTATGGTATTGGCCTTATCGCCGAGCCTGTTGCGAGTGTAGGCCAGGGCTGTTGAGGAAATGTCCAGTACAGAAATATTTGTATAGCCTTCGTCGTAGAGGTGGTCTACCAGTGTTGAGGAGCCCCCGCCTATGTCTATAATGGCCTGTCCATGGTTAATCTGTGTGTTGTGGATAAGTTGTAATGATAATTCGGGTGTGTCTTCATACCAGCTTTTTTCTAGTGGTGATTTTTCTCTATAGACACTCTCCCAGTGTGATTTTTTGTCGGTCATATTGAGCCTCTTGTTTTTACAGGTTGGAGATATCATCTATCTGTGAATAATATTTGCGCCTGAAACCGTCCAGTATGGTCTGTTGTTTTTCGTGATCGCCATCGACTATGGTCAGTGCCAGTCGAGCCAGTTCCAGGCTTGCTTCTATGTTTTCGGATACGGCACCGGAGGCACCCAGTCTGCGTAGTTCACGGCACTGGTTTAAACTGTGCCCGCGAGCATAAATGATGGTGTCGGGATGTGATTTGCGAAATGTTGAGACCAGTTGTTCGCTTGCGACGGGGTTATTTAATGTGACGATGATAAGCTGTGCATGATTTGCACCTGCGGCTTTTAATAGCTCCGGGTTGCATGCGTCACCGTAAAAAACGGGAAACCCGTTTGATCGTTCTTTTTCTACGAGAGCTGCATCAGAGTCCAGGGCAACATAATGCCTGTCCGCAAGTGTCAGTATTTCACCTATACGTCGGCCGACACGACCAAATCCTGCAAGTACAATGGGGGCGGTGATAGGGGGTGCAGGTTGTTCGTTTTGTGTCAGGGTTTTTGTTGTAATTAGCAGGGATGCAAAATAGGAAAGCAGGGGCGTTATAAGCATGCTCAGTAGCACAATGAGTAGTAGTTGTTGAAACAGGGTGTCGGTCAGGAGGTTAGACTGGAATGCCAGGGAAAATAGTACCAGCGCAAATTCGCCACTCTGTGCGAGTATCAGTGCAACAGCAAAGCTAATATTTAATTTTAGTCCAAACAGGTAAACAAGGGGCAAAAGTATAGCTGCCTTAATAAAAATCAGTATGCCCATTAAACCCAGGGATACGAGAGGGCCATCAAGTAATAGATCGAGGTTGAGAGACATGCCCATTGACATAAAAAACAGGCCCAGGAGGATGCCACGGAATGGCCTGACTTCAGCCATTACCTGGTGCTTGTACGATGAGTCTGAAATAAGCAGGCCAGCGAGGAATGCGCCCATGGCCATAGATAAGCCGGCATGTTCCGTTGCCAGTGCGGCGCCAAGCACGATAAGTACGGCTGATGCAGTAAAAACTTCAGCGTTACCAGAAAGAGCCACTCGATGCAGTACCGGGTGCAATAAATAGCGTCCTATTAAAATAACCAGCACGAGAATGATGAGGGACTCAGTTAGTGCGATCCCTATGTCCACTCGCAGGCTTAACTCGGGCATCGCCAATAGAGGTACCAGTACCAGGAGAGGGACAACCGCAAGGTCCTGCAGTAGCAATACTGATATGGATGTTCGACCATAGGTAGATGTTAGTAATTTTTGCTCGGAAAGCAGCTGGAGCACAAACGCTGTCGAGGACAAGGCCAGT
>JAOUMO010000200.1 GCA_029881425.1 Gammaproteobacteria bacterium | reverse complement strand
TGCAGGCAGTGGGGCACCAACATCAACTACAGGTTTTTTTGCCACCTCAGCTTTTTCTATCGCCAGCAACAGCTTAAGCTCGGGCTGCTTCACCCTGGCTGACTCACCAACTGCCTTACCATAAGAAATGGCCGCCAGGTAATCATAGATGCGCCGGCGATTGTCGTGCGCTGTTTTAAATACCGGCACACTGCTTACCGCATCTTCCAGCGCCTGCTGTGCCTGCTCGACCTGCCCCATATTCATCAGCGCCACGGCCAGGTTATTTTTGGGCTCGGGCCATTGCGGGTGACGTGCTGCAATTTGCTGGAATATCTCGGCGGCCTTTGCCCAGCTTTGCTGCTGGCTCAGGCCGACGGCCGCCTCGAACTGGGCATGATCATCGACAGGCTGCGCGGCATTGGCCGCAGCCTGTACGGGCACGAGGCATACAAATAATATTAAACATCGCACACAAGACAAAATGGCCTGCTGATTAAATATATTCATAGATTACTGGCTGCTGTATAGATCAATACCGGAAAGTTTATCGCCCTGCTCCCGTTGCTGCTTAGCGCTATCCGAACGCAGGGTATCCAGGTGCTGGAAATAGGCGTCATCGATATCATTGGTGATATATTTATTATCAAAACATGAACAGTCAAAGGTTTTAATCGACTTATTACCCTTCTGCACCGCCTCGATCAAATCGTCCAGGTCCTGGTAGATTAACCAGTCCGCACCAATCTCTTTTGCAATTTCTTCTTCGGTACGGTTATCGGCAATAAATTCTTTAGGCGATGGCATATCAATGCCGTACACGTTGGGATAGCGTACCGGTGGTGCGGCAGAGGCCATATATACTTTATTGGCGCCAGCTTCACGCGCCATCTGGATAATCTGTTTCGAGGTCGTACCGCGCACGATGGAGTCATCCACCAGCAGTACATTCTTGCCCTTAAATTCAAGATCTATGGCATTCAATTTCTGGCGCACGGATTTCTTGCGCTGTTTCTGCCCCGGCATAATAAAGGTACGACCGATATAACGATTTTTGATAAAGCCTTCGCGATATTTCACGCCCAGGTGATAGGCCATTTCCAGTGCCGATGTCCGGCTGGTATCGGGGATGGGTATAACCACATCGATATCATGATCTGGCCTGATGCGCAGTAATTTTGCCACCAGGTTAGAGCCCATGCGAAGACGCGCCTTGTACACGGATACATTATCAATAATGGAGTCCGGGCGGGCAAAGTAGACATATTCAAAAATACAGGGGCTGTACTGGGGATTTTCTGCACACTGCTGGCTGTGGAAATTACCATCGACATCGATGAAGATGGCCTCACCGGGTACCAGGTCACGCATCAATTCGAAGCCCAGCGCATGCAATGCAACGCTCTCCGAAGCGATCATGTATTCAACACCCAGTTCTGTTGTACGCTTACCGTATACAATCGGACGAATCCCAAAGGGATCACGGAATGCGAGAATACCTTTACCGACAATGGTCGCGACCACGGCATAACCACCGCGACAGCGTTTATGCACCTGTTCAACGGCGGTAAATATCTCGTCCGCGGTCACATCGAGTTTCTTAATTTGCTGTAATTCGTGAGCAAATATATTGAGCAGGACTTCAGAATCAGAGTCGGTATTGATGTGGCGTAAATCATCCCGGTACAACTGGGATTTGAGTTCTTCGGCGTTGGTCAAATTGCCATTGTGCGCCATCGCGATGCCGTAAGGCGAATTCACGTAAAAGGGCTGCGCTTCGGCAGAGGATGAACAACCGGCCGTTGGATAGCGCACATGGCCTATGCCCATATTACCCATTAACTGCAGCATGTGCTCGGCCTGGAATACATCACTGACAAGGCCGTTATTTTTTCTCAGGTAAAACTTGTTAGCATCACAGGTCACTATACCTGCTGCATCCTGCCCACGGTGCTGCAGTAATGTCAGGCTATCATAAAGCAACTGGTTAACAGGTTTTCGGCCAACTATACCGACTATGCCGCACATAACTACCTCAGTAATTCAATTCAAAGACAACCCTGGATAAGAAATATTTCCAGGGACACTTTTAATTAATAAGTAAAATACTTTGAAACATCAGCCGGCAAATAACCCTGTAGCCAGACGGCAAGTGTTTCAAAACGTTCGATTAATAAAGATGACTGCCACCAGTCATATTTTGGAGCCGGTGTAAGGCCCGCAAAAAATACCAGCGCCACCACAATCATTAAACCCAGTGACGCACCCAGCGCCATGCCCAACACGCGATCGAGACCCGTCAGGCCGGTTTTGGCGATAATCTGGCGCACCAGGAAGCCCACCAGCGCACCGAGCATAATCGTCAGTACAAATAAGATGGACATGGCAACCGCCAGCCTTAGTGCCGGTGATTCTATAGAGGATTGTAGTAAAGATGCAGCCAAATTAGGTGCAAAACTGAAAGAGATAAGGCTCGCGGCTACCCAGGTACCCAGTGCAATGGATATTTTCACAAAGCCCCAGATCAACCCAAGTACAAGTAATAAGCTTATGATCAGAATAATGCCGAAATCAACAATACTCATGCAAGGCCCCTACAGCAGAAAGGCGGCATCATAACAGAATATTTCATGGTCATCATCCCACAGCTCATGGATGTGTCACTATAATGCCATCAATTTTTTCGGTACTCATGATGGATTTGCGCAACGCCTCAACACGTGCATGATCCAGCTCAGGCCCGATACGAACCCGGTAACTGGCTTTATCGGCCGAGGTCTGTTTATCAATATAGGCGGGATAGGCCTTTGCCCTTAATCGATCACGCAGCTGCTGGGCATTGCTCATTTCACTAAAACTGCCAACCTGCAATGCCCAGGCCTGGATAGATGAGCTGGCCCGCGACTTAACGGGCTCGGTTGATTCGGCACCGGCAGCACCGGCTACAGGGGCATCCATTCCGCCGGCCTTACCCATGAGTTGTGTCATGGGCTCAAAAACAGGCTTGTCGGGAATACTGATCTGCTGGGCATAGCGGGATTTATGGCCGGCACCATCGAGCCATTCCGGTAATAGTATTACCAGTAGGGCGACCAGTATGACGGCACCCAGGAGACGTTGTTTTAGCAGCCTGTCCAATCGTTTACCTATAGAGCCTGTAGATAGTCGGTTGCCTGGGATACCGTATAAAATGAGCCCAGGATAATAATTCGGTCATGCTCAGACGCACACTGCATCGCCTGTGCACAGGCGGTGATTACGCTGTCATGTGCCGCGAGTTTAGCACCTGGTGCATAATCATTCACCGCTTTTGCCATCAATTCGGCAGACAACCCCCTTGGCACCTCGAGCCCCGCAGTGAACCAGTGATCCACACCAGGTGCAAGGGCCGTGATCACCTGGTCTATCGCCTTGTCAGCCAGCATGCCGATCACCACCAGTGTCTTTCCCCTGATCGGGTCATCCGCCAGTATCTCGGCCAGGGCCCTGGCCGACTGGGCATTGTGTGCGACATCGACAACAATGTCCGGTGCCTGCTGCAGCCGTTGAAAACGCCCCATAATATGCGCCTGCTTTAAACCGGCACCTATGGCTGTTGCATCCACGGGCAACTGATCGGCCAGCGCATGCAGGGCCATGATCACGGCTGCGGCATTCTGTAACTGGAACTGGCCCTTTAATGCGGGCACAGGCAGCTCCGCATAATGCCGGTGCGGCCCATGAAATTGCCAGCTGGCATCGCTGATGCCCCGATAAATATAATCACGACCGGCAAGCAGCAATTCAGCCTCCTGGTCGATGGCGATGTCAACAAGGGATTTGGGCGCATTCAGCCCGCCATAAATGGCGGGGCGATGCGGGCGAAATATACCCGCCTTTTCA
>JAOUMO010000043.1 GCA_029881425.1 Gammaproteobacteria bacterium | reverse complement strand
TTTATCTGATAGTGCAGAAATATGAACCAGGCCATCCTGATGCACACCGACATCAATAAAGGCTCCAAAATTTGTCACATTAGTAACCACACCTTCAAGAATCATATCCTGGCGAAGATCCTTGAGACCCTCTACACCTTCTTTAAATTCCGCTGTTTTAAACTCGGGTCTTGGATCACGCCCCGGCTTATCCAGTTCCTTCAATATATCCTGCACTGTTGGCAGACCAAATTTCTCGTCGGTGTAATCATTGGCATTGATTTTTTTGAGAAAGGCACTATCACCAATCAATGACTGTATTTCTTTTTTATTTCTTTTAAGGATATTCTCTACTAGAGGATATGCTTCTGGATGTACCGCAGATCGATCCAGTGGATTATCACCATCCATTATGCGCAAAAAGCCGGCTGCCTGCTCGAATGCCTTTGGACCAAGACGCGATACTTTTAACAGTTCCTTTCTGTTCAAAAAAGCACCATTAATATCCCTGTAGTCAACGATATTTTCCGCCATAACCTGGGTTAGACCGGACACCTGCATTAACAGGGGCGTTGATGCCATATTCACATCAACACCTACTGCGTTTACACAGTCCTCAACCACCGCATCAAGTGAACGCGCGAGCTGTGTCTGGCTCACATCATGCTGGTACTGCCCAACACCAATGGCCTTTGGCTCTATTTTAACCAGCTCTGCCAGCGGATCCTGTAAACGCCTTGCAATAGACACAGCGCCCCTGATCGACACATCCAGGTTGGGAAATTCTTTCGACGCGAATTCAGATGCCGAATAGACCGATGCCCCTGCTTCTGAAACTACCAGTGCATTTAAATTCAGTTCCGGATATTTTTTAATAACTTCCTTTGCCAACTTGTCAGTTTCACGCGAGGCCGTACCATTTCCTATGCTGATGAGCCTGGCACCATGTTTTTTCGCTAAAGCCGCAATGACTGCTATTGACTGATCCCATTGATTCTTGGGGACGTGCGGATAGATTGTGGCATGATCAACAAACTTACCCGTTGCATCTACCACGGCCACTTTCACGCCTGTACGCAAACCCGGATCAAGCCCGATGGTTGCTTTGGGCCCAGCCGGTGCCGCCAGCAATAAGTCATTTAAATTCGAAGCAAATACCTTTATTGCCTCATCTTCTGCGGCTGCCTTTAACTTCATCTTTAACTCAACATCCAGGTGGGTAAAGATTTTTATTTTCCATGCCCATCGTACAGTGTCTGACATCCATTTATCACCCTCCCTGTTTTTGTCCTCAATCCCGTAATGTTGTTTTATGATCTGCTCGCAGGGATGTGACACCAATGTTTCCTCATTGGCTACTTTTAAAGTGATCTGCAGGACATTTTCATTTCGCCCTCTAAACAAGGCTAATGCCCTGTGCGAAGGTATCTTGCTTATAGCTTCCTGATAATCAAAATAATCTGTAAATTTTTCACCCTCGTTTTCTTTACCTTCTACAACTCTCGATTCTATGACACCATCCTGCCATAACACATCCCTGAGTTTTTTCAGCAGATCTGCATCTTCAGAGAACTGCTCCATTAATATCTGTCTTGCTCCATCCAGTGCTTCCTTGCAGTCATTGATATTATTTTCTTTATCAATATACGACTCGGCCAGTTTCTCAGGATTTAAATCAGGGTTTTCAAATAGCGCGTTAGCCAATGGCTCCAGCCCTGCTTCACGTGCAATTTGCGCCTTGGTTCTACGTTTTGGTTTATAAGGCAGATATAAATCTTCCAACCTGTTTTTTGTATCAGCCTCGAAAATAGATAACTTTAGATCATCTGTAAGCTTACCCTGCTCATCAATACTTTTTAGAATGGTCTCACGCCGCTCATCCATCTCCCTTAAATAACGCAAACGCTCCTCGAGACTCCTTAACTGGATGTCATCGAGTCCACCGGTTATCTCTTTTCTATAACGGGAAATGAATGGCACGGTTGCACCCTCATCCAGCAAACCAATGGCTGCTACAACCTGGGAGTCTTTAACCGATAGTTCTTCTGCGATACGCTGGGGGATTGATTTCATTAAACAATAAACCTTTTTTACAACTTAAATAAAAAGGCTATTGTATCGAATTAGGTAGGGTAAATCCTGCTTAATGAGGCGTTTCAGGGCTTTAATTTATTTTGGAGATGTAAAATAACCTTACTTAATCCCAGTCTTAGTTGTTTGTCTGCCTCGCCGATAAGCGGCATAATTTTTCTCATTGCAGATGCCAGCTCCTGTGGCGATACTGATTGATTAGCGCTTAACTGGGATAGTAAATTATCCAGATTAACATCGACCTGCTCCATCCTGGGCGCATCAGGTGTCGTTGTCTTTTTCTGGAAGTGGACATACCTGCCCCCCCCTTCAGCGACGGCCTCTTCCAGAGCCAGGTCTGCCTCGGCTAACAAATCTTTAAATGCCAGGCTGTCTGTTATTTCTGGTGATGTAATACCGGCGCTAAAACGTATATGGAATGACTCATTCCCTAACTTTAATTTAAGCCGCTCCACCCTCTCACAAATACGCCTGACGACAGGTATCGCACCCTCTGGTGATGTTGAAGGCAACAATAGTGCAAACTTCGATACCCCCATCCTGGCAGCTGTATCCTCTTTACGCATTCCTTCGCGGATGTAGGATGCAACCTTTGCCAGTACCTGCTCCGCTACATCCTTACCGTGCTTCACAAACAACTCGGCAAAACAATCAATATCAAAGCGTACTACACTCATCTCCGCACTGTGACGAATCGCATAGGCTAGTGCTTTTTCTCCCTGTTCATTAAAGACAGGTTCAGTTGCAAGCCCTGTGAGCCTGTCTGTTGCCGCCCTTTTCTCCAGCGACTGAACTTCGTTGCGATAGTTTATATGCGCCTTGGCCCTGGACTTCAATGACAGCGAATCAAAGGGCTTCCCAATGAAATCCGTTGCTCCCAGCTCCAGTACTTCTTCCCTGGCACCTTCAGACTCTTCGGCACCGGTAATAATAATGACAGGTAAATTTGCTATTGCAGGATCATCCGCTGACCTGATTTTTTCAAGCAGTTCATAGCCATCCATATTGGGCATACCAAGATCTGTAAAAACAACTGAAATTTGTTTATTTTGCTGTAATTCCTCCCAGGCATCTTCTCCATCTTCAGCCTCAACAACATCGAACTCCTTCTCCAGTATTTTTACAGCCGCACGACGAATCACCCTTGAGTCATCTACGATCAGGACCTGAGAATTGTTATTTTCCTCTGTCACGAAAACCTCTAAAAAAAGCAGGTATTAATACCTGTAGTTATTGCAACCGATTCCTGGGGAAGAACTGAATACACTTAATTGACGTGTTAACAAATGCTTAACCATTATTTTACAAGATATGATTCATTAGCATAGCAAAATCTAAATACAGGGCGACTGTATTTTCTCAAAATAATCACATTATGATACGTTCTGGGACTCCCTGCTATAAGCCTAGTCGATTGCTGCATATATGCAATCGACCAGGGCCTTTTTATAACCGGGAAAGGGACTTATTTGGCGGCGCGTGATCCGCGCTTACGCTCATTTTCTGTAAGCAGCTTCTTACGCATACGAATAAAGTTTGGTGTCACCTCGACAAGCTCATCATCATCAATAAACTCAAGCGCCTGCTCTAGTGTCATTTTGATCGGGGTCGTCAGGGTCAGCGCCTCATCGGTGCCTGATGCACGGACATTGGTCAATTGCTTGCCCTTAAGCGGGTTAACCACCAGGTCATTATCACGGGAGTGAATGCCGACCAGCATGCCCTCATAAACTTCATCGCCATGGGACAGGAACATACTGCCTCGCTCCTGGAGATTATATATCGAATAGGATAAGGCCTTGCCTGAACCGTTAGAAATCAATACACCCTTGCTACGCTGACCGATTTCTACATTTAATTTCGGTCCATAGCTATCGAATACGTTATACAACAGGCCGTTACCCGCCGTTGCAGTTAAAAACTCAGTACGGAAGCCGATAAGGCCACGCGTAGGGATAATATAATCCAGGCGAACACGACCTTTTCCATCGGGCACCATATTCTTCAGCTCGCCCTTGCGTATGCCTAACTTCTCCATGATAGAACCCTGGGACTCCTCTGGCACATCAACCGTCAACTGCTCATAGGGCTCACACAGCTTGCCATCGATTTCCTTGATAACCACTTCGGGACGACCGACACACAGCTCAAAGCCTTCACGACGCATATTCTCGATCAAAACGGACAAATGTAACTCGCCACGACCTGAAACCTTGAATTTATCGCCTGACTCACCCTGCTCAACACGCAGTGCCACATTATGGATCAGCTCCTGATCCAGTCGATCACTGATATTACGCGAGGTAACATATTTACCGTCTTTGCCGGCAAAAGGACCATTATTAACCTGGAAAGTCATGGTCAGGGTTGGCTCATCCACTGATAGTGGCGGCATCGCCTCGACATTTTCCGGATCACAGATAGTGTCAGAAATATTCAGCTTATCAATGCCGTTAAAGCAGATGATGTCACCGGCCTGTGCCTCTTCAACCTCGATACGCTCCAGGCCATGGAAACCCAGTATCTGCTGCATACGCAGACCCGTGCGGACCTTACCTTCATGGTCAATCAGGCTCAGTGGCTGATTACGTTTGATTTTACCCTTTTTGATGCGTCCAATACCGATAACACCCACATAGCTGTTGTAGTCCAGCGAGCTCACCTGCATCTGGAATGGCGCATCCACATCCACATCCGGCTCTGGCACATACTCGACAATTGCTTCCAGCAGGGGTGTCATATCACCTTCTCGAATGGTGTCTTCCAGTCCCGCATAACCGCCTATGCCCGAGGCATAGATAACGGGAAAGTCCAGCTGCTCATCGGTCGCACCGAGCTTGTCAAACAGGTCAAAGGTCTGATCCAGGGCCCAGTGTGCACGTGCCGCAGGCTTATCGATCTTGTTAATAACCACGATAGGTTTAAAGCCCATATTGAAGGCCTTCTGGGTAACGAATCGTGTTTGCGGCATAGGGCCTTCCTGCGCATCAACCAGCAGCAATACGCTATCGACCATGGACAGGACGCGTTCGACCTCACCGCCAAAGTCAGCATGGCCCGGTGTGTCAACGATGTTGATACGATAATCGTTCCACTTGATCGCGGTATTTTTGGAGAGGATGGTAATACCACGCTCTTTTTCCTGATCGTTGGAATCCATCACACAGGTTTCCATATCAACACGGGTATCTACCGTTCCAGATTGTTTTAAAAGTTCATCAACCAGCGTTGTTTTGCCGTGGTCAACGTGCGCAATAATGGCAACATTCCGTAATTTCATGGGAAACTGTATTCCAGATCAAGATTAAGGGGCGCGTAGTATACAGCATATTAATAGCGGTTGATCAGTGTAAAATCGCCTTTTTCGCGTGAAATCATCAATTTTCAGGCCAACCACACGCTTTCTAAACCCCTGGAGGAGAATCAGGCATGCAAAATACCCTTTTTGACCGTATCGGCGGTGCTGAAAGCCTGCTCAAACTGGTCACCAGGTTCTACGAACTCATGGATCAACTGGACCAGGCCAGCGATATCCGCCAACAACACGCCAGTGACCTGACAAATGCAGCCAATAAACTCTATATGTTCCTTTCTGGCTGGCTGGGCGGGCCATCCCTGTACATTGAAAAATACGGCCACCCGAAACTACGCCAGCGCCACCTGCCATTCAGCATAGGCGAAAAGGAGCGTGATCAATGGATGCTCTGCATGTATCAGGCGATGGATGATACTGGACTGGATAGCGACCTAAAAGCCGAACTGGGCGCCGCCTTTTATAAGACAGCAGATTTTATGCGCAATCAGTAACAAGGACTCTTTTCACTAAAAACACGACTCTTAGAACCCCATCACAACTTTAAATTCAGGCTTAACTATAAAATGAATTAACAAATTTAAAGGGCAGGCTGGCACCGCGTTATGCAGGATAAAACATACATTATTGGTCGTAAGGGCAACATTTTCCTTGCGGATAAATCAGCCAGTTCACGTCATGCGGAACTTGTCGTTTTGAACGACACCATGTATCTAACTGACCTGAATTCAACCAACGGCACCTTTATTGTTGATGGCGACGAGCTCAAACCATTCAAGGAAGGCTATGTCTCACTGAATCAGACCCTATCCTTCGGTCGCCACATCTGCTCAGTTAGAGAGCTGATATCGCGAGCAGAGATTTAATATTCGAATCATCAAGCGCCAATGACCACCCCAACCCTCCATTTAAATTATCGCACTATTGCCTATAACCCGATAAAAACCTAAAATTCCCCATAATCATGATGGCAGAAGGACGAAATGCCTCATATAAAAATGCGCACAGTCACCAGGAATAGAACACGATGGCAAAAACACCCGAAGATCTTGTTAAAGGCGTCATAAAACTTATTTCTCTACCCGAGATTTTCATTCGCATTAACCAGGTACTCGAGGACCCAAATCACAACGCCAAACAACTGGGCGATGTAATTGGCCATGATCCATCGCTTACTGCACGCATATTACGTATTGTGAATAGCGCCTATTACTCGCTTGTTGTGAAAGTTGAGCTTGTTAGCCGTGCCGTTTCAGTTATAGGCGAAGATGACCTTAGAAACCTTGTGCTCGCAACCTCAGCCATAGACACATTCAAACGCATACCCAATCAGCTGGTCGATATCGATATATTCTGGCGACACAGCGTACATACCGGCATTATCTCGCGCCTGATATCAAAACAATGCAACATCCTGCATGGGGAAAGGCTATTCGTAGCTGGCATGCTACACGATATTGGCAAATTGGTGATGTACTTCAAGGAGCCAGAACTCTCTCAACAGGTATTACTACAGGCCGGTGATGATGACGGCATACTGTTTCATGCCGAAAAGGACATCATTGGTTTCACCCATGCCGATGTCGGTGCTGCACTTATTGAGTCGTGGCAACTGGCCGATACACTCAGGGACGTGGTCGCTTACCACCACAACCCACTGCAGGCCAAAAAATACCCCATGGAAACCGCGATCGTGCATATTGCCAACTGCATCGTAAACTCTATTGGCCCCGATACAATCGTTGACGAACATTTACTCGATGACTATCCAGCATTTGAACCAAAAACACTGGAGCTGACCGGCCTGGATCTACGTATACTGCCCGATCTCATGGACAGTGCATGGGAGCAGGCTGCCGAGGTTCTGGACATTATCTGCCCCAGGATATAAAACAAACGTCTCAGGATCACAGAAAAAGACCCTGGCAGCACCACTTGCATGATCATAACTAATTGATTGCAAATAAAATAATCACAAAACCCACTTGTTTTCATCCTGCATGGGTTTAACCGTATTTGTGACCACACTCACATTAGTCACCCATTCGAAGTAGTATCATTTAAAACATATCAGGAAAGTACCCCCCTGATTAAAATAGTGATTTAAACCAAATGTTAAAAGCATCCAGCAGCAACGACTGCATAGAAGATGCGCACCGTAAAGCTCCCTGGTTTTTTACCTGATCTGCAAACGCAGCGTTCAGGAACAACCACCCATAGCAAAGTGCTCATCTTGTAATTTTTTGTCCCAAAATTACAGGACTTATACATGAGTGCAAAGATTCATACGTTTGTTACCAGCAAAGCGACAAACAAACCACAAACGACTGACCCGTCCATAGATCGCGGATCTATTTCTGAGGCTATCAAGCAGTTTATTCATAATGACGATGGTAAGGATGCGTCACCATCACTGCAGTCCAGCGGCAAAAAAATGATGTACAACAAAGATGATGTCATTAAGGCATTATCAAAACTACAACTATCATACAAATCAGAATACACGCCGGGACAACAGGTCAATATTAATACCGTCGATTTCAAAAAGGCCCTGCTAAACAGCATGGCACAAATTAGCTCAAGTAAAACACCTAAATCCATGACTCAACTCGATGGCAGGACCATTGATTTTGTTGAAATGATTTTTGGTGCATTTCTCCGGGATAAAAATATTTCAGATGCCATTAAATCCCTGCTACTAAGGCTACAGATCCCTGTCATAAAAACCGCATTACTGGATATGAAATTTTTTCATAATGACAAACATTCTGCACGACTGATGCTAGATACAATTGCCCATATCGGTATAGGTATTGAAGACAGGGACAATACCGTCTATCAGACCATGGGGCTGATTATTGAACAGTTACTGCGTAGTTTTGACCAGAATATTGTCAGCTTCCAGACATCTCTAAGCTCGTTAAACCGACTCACTAAAATTGAGCAGCAAAAACAACTACAAAATGAAAAACTGACTCAAAAACAAATACTACAGGAGCATGCTCGCCAACTGGTACTGACCGAGCTCCAGTTTTATATAAGAAAGCAGCCATTACCGAAATCAGTCCAGCCATTGATTTTAAAGCATTGGTCAACATTAATGTTTCATCGTTATATCCGCTTTGGCAATACCAGCGAGCAATGGCTTGAAACAACTGCACTATTAAAGCAACTGGTTGATTCACTCAAACCCATTAAAAACCATGCGCAATGGAACCAGCTCAACGATAACTATAAAGACATGGTTGAAGTGATCAAAGACCTGCTTAATGAAACAAAACAAAATAAAGAACAGTTATTTACTGCGACTAATGCGCTCTCGAGAACACTAGAAAGAATGCTTGAAGAGTCGCCTTATCACGACATCAGCATTGAAGCAGAACCTGAGACCACATCAATAGACACAGAAATTAATGAAATTAGTCCAATGGATGCTCGAATTGAATCGTCAAGACGAAAAATATCGCAATTACCCGCAGAGGTTAGACCCGGCGTATGGTTCGAGATTTTCGACTGCAACGACAAACCCGTAAGACGCCTGAAACTATCAGTCATTATTCTTGAAGAAGCACAGTTGATATTTGTTGATCGTCTGGGTGTCAAGGTCATGGAAAAAGACGCCGCTGAATTTACTGCCGAACTCATCAATAACCAGTCACGCGTTCTTGCGGATCATTCTATATTCGACCAGGCACTATCACGTGTAATTACATCTATCGCTGCCAATAGATAGTCATTTGCAGTGTTTTTTAATCTGTGAGCGCAAGCCATCGGTTGCACGCTTGCGCTCTTCATCAGACAACAATACACGATTGCCATCTTTATCCAGATCATACAAGCCACTGGACTGTTGATACCTTTTCAACCTGTCTTTAGCATAGGCACATTGACGATTTAAATTCTTTTTCTTTTTTTTACGATCAGCATCCTGCTTCTCTTTTTCGTTCCTGTCTTCCTGCATCGCATCCAACAATCGACGTCGTCGCTCATCCCGTGAGTCCTTCGTTTCAGCTGTGACATCACTAGTTTCTGTTTTTATTTCAAGCTGTTGACTATTATCCACCGGCTTATCGCCATAATGAACATTGCCACGATCATCAACCCACTTATAAATCTCAGCATGCGTAACACTGCTGACTAGAAAACATGCAACCAATAATATCTGGGCCCGACCGGTCATGAGGATTTCCTTCCATAATCACTACATGCCATTTAACCATAGAGATAACAACTGTTCAAAACTTCAGGAATAATTCGTCAGCAGGCAAAAAAGGCCGGGCATTTACATGCCCGGCCTTACACACACAGCAGGAGTCTTAAGCTGCTGTTTTACCAATAAATATTACTTACCGGTAAACTCTGGGTAGGCCTCCATACCACAATCAACCAGATCCATTCCTTCATACTCATCTTCTTCACTCACACGAATACCCATTACTGCCTTGATCACCATCCACACTACAAAACTTGCGCCGAATACCCATGCAAAGATAGTAGCCGCGCCAATTAACTGACCCGAAAAGCTTGAATCAGCATTGGTCAATGGAACCAGTAACAGGCCCAACAAACCACAAACACCATGTACTGATATTGCGCCCACCGGGTCATCTATTTTCAGTTTATCCAGTGTAATAATACTAAATACAACGAGCACACCTCCAATCGCACCAAATAATGTTGCCTGTAGTGCAGTAGGGGTTGATGGTTCAGCTGTTATGACCACAAGACCGGCAAGCGCGCCATTTAACAACATCGTCAAATCAGCCTTACCAAATAATAAGCGTGCAGTAATTACCGCGGCCATTGCGCCACCCGCTGCCGCAGTATTCGTATTGAGAAATACCATAGCTACAGAATTGGCACTGGCAATATCACCCAGTTTTAACACGGAGCCGCCATTGAATCCAAACCACCCCATCCACAGGATGAACGTACCTAAGGTTGCCATAGGTAAATTAGCACCCGGTATCGCATTGACCTGTCCATCTGGACCGTACTTGCCTTTACGTGCACCTAATAACAGGACACCAGCTAATGCTGCTGCTGCACCGGCCATATGCACTATACCTGAGCCCGCAAAATCGGAGAATCCAAGATCACCCAGTGTGTACATGCCAAACACAGCGTTACCGCCCCATGTCCATGCACCTTCCATTGGGTAAATAAAACCGGTCATAACCACTGCAAATGCGAGGAATGCCCATAGCTTCATTCGCTCAGCAACCGCGCCTGAAACAATCGACATCGCCGTTGCAACAAACACGACCTGGAAGAAAAAGTCCGATGCATTAGAATAGACTGAACCACCAGCAAAACCGGCCTCTTTCGATTCAGCTAAAACAGCCGATGTAACTAAATCGGCACTGGCCGCACCATCCAGTTCGATACCGATAAGAAAAGCCGTACCACCGTACATAATGGCATAACCTGAGATCAGGTACATAATGCAGGAGATAGAAAATAAAGCGACATTCTTGGTTAAAATTTCAGTCGTATTTTTTGAACGGACCAGTCCCGCTTCCAGCATAGAAAAACCGGCCGCCATCCACATGACCAATGCGCCACACACCAGGAAGTAAAAGGTATCCATGGCATATTGAAGTTCTAATATTTGATTTTCCACTTTTGTACCCTCGCTAATTAAAGTGCATCAACGCCGCTTTCACCCGTACGAATACGAACGACTTGCTCGACTGGATAGACAAATATCTTGCCATCGCCGATCTTGCCGGTATTGGCCGCATTGCGAACAGCATCTATAACCTGGTCGACAATGCCATTATCAACAGCAACTTCGATTTTTACCTTGGGCAAAAAATCCACTACGTATTCGGCGCCACGGTATAATTCTGTGTGCCCCTTCTGGCGACCGAAGCCTTTCACTTCTGTCACCGTAATACCCTGTACACCGATATCCGATAATGCTTCACGGACATCATCAAGCTTGAAGGGTTTAATAATTGCAGATACTAATTTCATGACTGTCTCCTGAACGCCAGCCTGCATTACTCAGCAGACTGGCGTAGTTTTGGGATGTGATTTTTTAAATTACAGGTCCCAGGATTTACTGGCCATCACGAAGAAAAAGGTTTCATCACCTAAATCATCATCGACCATATCCAGCGTTGCACTGATATCAAAACCAGACACCTCACGGCTTACCGTTACACCATAGTGACTGCCATCGGCCGTATCGCCCCAGCTTCCGATATAAAGGTTGATGCCATATTCCTGGACTTCAGCACCGTAAGCCGCAGTGACATAAGTTGTGTCGTTATCACTATCAACATAATAAGTCGCGCTAACAGGCCCCATGGAACCACCCAGGTAAAACTCTGTAACATCCGCGCCATCCGCATCCACCAGGTCATAACGGATCACACCAATATCAATTGAACCCTTACCCACTTCTGCGCTATAACCTGCATACAAATCATATTCAAAATCCGTATCAACGCCATCATCGGTTGTTGAACCCCAGACGCCAGCATAAACACCTTTCTCATGCGCCCAATCTGCGCCACCATGCAAAGCAAGGCCATCATCTGATAAGGTCATACCACGCCAGATATAATTAGAGGTCAATGTTGCATTTGCACTCAACTCGGCAAAACTTGCACCGCTGACAAGCGAACCGGCAATGGTTGCAGTCAATGCTAAAGCTTTAGTTTTTTTCATGTTTTTCACCCTAGAAGTTGGTCATTAAATAGGTTTAATTTAATGGCAATTTAATAATGTCACTTAGTTTCTGCACTTGATGTGCCAAATCAATATTTCATATAGTTTTCATGAACTTATTCTTATTTTTTTGTTTTATCGGGAATATTTCACTTTTTTTACCGCACCAATAGTGATCACTGACTGATTGTGCGCACTAATTTTGTGCGTAAAATGGCACAAGGCGCGCGCAGTGTTTTCAGGTAGACTAAAAACAAAGAACAGGAAATAAACATGATTGATAAACAAGTACTCGATGACATCACCCGTAAGTTCAGCGCAGCTTTACCGGATGGACTTAAAAGCTTACAGTCTGACCTGGAACATAACTTACGCGCTGCAGCAGAGGCCGCCTTTAGTAAAATGAACCTGGTGAGCCGGGAAGAGTTTGATGTGCAGGCTGCACTGCTGGCGAAAACGCAGCAACGCCTTAAGCAGCTGGAACAGCAGCTACTGGAGCTCGAAAAACAGCTCAACTGATTAATTATTCATTATGGAATGGATGCCATGAATCTAGCCAAAGTAACCACACAGGCCTTGTCCGGCATTAATGCGCTGCCCGTCACCGTCGAAGTACATATATCCAGCGGCTTACCCGCTCTATCCATGGTGGGACTACCTGAGGCCGCCGTGCGTGAAAGCAAAGATCGTGTACGCGCAGCCATTATCAACTCCTACTTTGAATTCCCGGCACGACGTATTACGGTTAATCTGGCACCGGCCGATCTGCCCAAAGACGGTGGCCGCTACGACCTGCCTATCGCACTCGGCATACTCGCCGCATCCGGGCAAATCCCTGTGGAAAGCCTCAATGGCCTCGAGTTCCATGGTGAACTGGCACTGGGCGGCGAGCTCAGGCCCGTTAGTGGCGCATTACCCATTGCCATCAGCGCCAGGAACCAGGGACGCACCCTGGTTATGCCGCTAAAAAGTGCGCAGCAAGCCGCACTGGTCAAGGATGTAAAGATCTACCAGGCCGAGCACCTTCTGGAAATATGCCGCTACCTGCAAAAACAGGGGGAATTGTCATCTCCCGAAATCACCCCGCAACACGAAATATCACACCCCCTGGATATGGCCGACGTCAGGGGACAGCATCACGCCAGGCGCGCACTCGAAATTGCCGCGGCTGGCAAACACAATGTATTGATGATTGGACCACCCGGCACAGGTAAAACCATGCTTGCCAGTCGCCTTCCCGGTATCCTGCCACCGATGGATGAAGCAGAGGCACTGGAATCTGCATCCATCAACTCGATCAGCAACCATGGCTTTAATATCCAGCACTGGAAAATCCGCCCCTTCCGTACACCACACCATACGGCTTCCGGCGTAGCACTGGTGGGTGGTGGATCAACACCGAAACCGGGTGAAATATCACTGGCCCACCGCGGTGTCCTGTTTCTTGACGAACTCACGGAATTTGATCGCCGCGTACTGGATGTTTTACGTGAACCCCTTGAAACGGGCACCATCACGATTTCGAGAGCCGCTCGGCAGGCAGACTTTCCTGCACGCTTCCAGCTGATTGCTGCAATGAACCCCTGCCCACAGGGCTATAGCTGCGATGGCAAGAGCCAGTGCCAGTGCACATCTGAGCAACAGAAAAAACACCGCGCACGTATCTCTGCCCCCTTGCTGGATCGCATTGACATGCACATCGATGTACCACGCATCGCACTTGAGGCACTCCGGGAATCTGGCCAGCACAGTGAAACGTCTGCGCAGATTCGTCAACGCGTCGTCATGGCACATCAAATCCAGCTCCACCGCTGCGGGCTGTCCAATGCCGATCTCAGCAGCAAACAGGTCGAACGCTACTGCAAACTGGGGAAGGCAGAATCCCAGCTGCTGGAACAGGTACTCGAAAAGCTCAAACTCTCTGCACGCGCCTATCACCGCATCCTCAAACTGGCACGCACCATAGCCGATCTGGACGACTCTACTGATATTAATCAGCAGCATCTCACCGAGGCCATTTCCTATCGCAGCCTGGATCGTCTCATCAGTAACTAGCGAGGCGCTAGATAAAGAGGTATTATGCGCGGCAGTAACACGCGCCCGTAGTTCAGCTGGATAGAATATCGGTCTCCGACACCGAAGGTCACAGGTTCGAATCCTGTCGGGCGCGCCATATTAAAAAAGCCCGCTATCTTTTTAGTGGGCTTTTTTAATATGGGGTGCCCGACGGCCCTGGTTCGAACCGGTGTTCGATAAATTTTCCAGGAGAAAATTTAGACATGGAGCGCCTTTTGCTCCATGGGCCGAAGGCCGAGGCTCAGGGATGAGCCGAGCAATCCTGTCAAACACCCCTTACACCAATCAA